>JALZAI010000148.1 GCA_030948475.1 Actinomycetota bacterium | reverse complement strand
GGCCAGGACTCCCCCGGCAACGCCGACCAGACCGCCCGCGCCGGGCGCCGCTCGACGATCGCGGAGAGGAAGGCCGCGCCTGCCCGGTAGCGCACGAAACCGGTGCTCTCCGGCGGCGCGGGCGACGGCGCGGGCGGGCTCGGCGCCTTCTCCGCAGTGGCGTGCCGCGACGGGACACCCAGGCGCACGACGTCCACGAAATTGCCGCCCCAGCGGTCGGCGACGGCGCGAAAAAGCGTGGTGGTCTCCGGCGTGAGGACGGGCTCGGTCCCGACCGTCCGCTCGACGTAGGCCAGCGTCTTCTCGTGGTCGCTGCTCACCAGCCGGTCGAGGACGTAGGCGTCGACCAGACGGCGGGCGAAGCGAACCCGGACCCGTGATCCCGCATCGAGCTCGGCGTCGAGGGTCGTCGGGACGAGGTAGTCGAACGGTCGATCCAGGTGCGGCAGCGGCACGTCCACCATCACCCGAGCGACCGGATTGGTCTCAGCCGGCTGCCGTCCCGCGCGCGGCGCAGGGCGGCGACTGGTCACGCCCGAGCCTCGCTGCGCTCGTTCGGGCGGCAAAGCTCGATAGCACTTGTTCGCCCGCTGCGCTCGCTCACGCCGCCAGTCCTACCAGCCGACGGGGACGGTTCGGATGGGCGACTACGGCTTCAGGGGGGCCTCAGGTGCTGGCGGCCGCCGGCGCGGGGACGGCCAAGTACCGCTCTATGTGATCGCCGGCACGCGTGCTCGGCATCTCGGCGAAGACCGTGAACTGCCATCTCGAGTACGCATTCGTCAAGCTCGGGGTGTCGCGCCGCGCGTCCGCGATCCTGCAGCAGTCCAGGACGGCTGGCTGGAGCTGTCCGGCCGGCCGGTCGAGCCGACCTCAGCCGTTGACGAGCTTGGCCAGCTGGTCCGCGCGGTCGGCACGCTCCCAGGTGAAATCGGGCAGCTCCCGTCCGAAATGGCCGTAGGCGGCCGTCTGGGCGTAGATCGGCCGCTTCAGGTCCAGATCCCGGATGAGCGCGGCCGGGCGCAGATCGAAGCTCTGCAACACAGCGTCGGAGATCCGCTCGGGATCCGCGGTCTCGGTGCCGAAGGTCTCGACGAACACGCCGACCGGCTGGGCCTTGCCGATGGCGTAGGCGACCTGCACCTCGCACTGCGTGGCCAGCCCCGCGGCGACGACGTTCTTGGCGACCCACCGCATCGCGTACGCCGCTGAGCGGTCAACCTTGGACGGGTCCTTGCCGGAGAATGCGCCACCACCGTGGCGGGCATAACCGCCGTACGTGTCCACGATGATCTTGCGGCCGGTCAGGCCGGCGTCGCCCATCGGGCCGCCGATCTCGAAGCGCCCGGTCGGGTTGACCAGCAGCCGGTAACCCTCACTCGGCAGGCCGAACGCGGCGAGGACCGGCGCGACCACATGCTCCTCGACGTCCGGCTTGAGCAGAGTGTCCAGGTCGATGTCGGCGGCGTGCTGGCTGGAGACCACGACCGTGTCCAGGCGGGTCGGCTTGCCGTCGACGTACTCGACGGTGACCTGGGTCTTGCCGTCCGGCCGCAGGTACGGGACGGTGCCGTCCTTGCGGACCGCGCTCAGCCGCTGTGCCAGTCGGTGCGCCAGCGCGATCGGCAGCGGCATCAGTTCCGGTGTCTCGTCGCACGCGAAGCCGAACATCAGACCCTGGTCCCCCGCGCCCTGGCGTTCCAGGGGATCCTCGACATTTTCGCCGGTGCGCGCCTCGTAGGCGTTGTCGACGCCCTGCGCGATATCCGAGGACTGCGATCCGATCGACACGCTAACCCCGCAGGACGCGCCGTCGAACCCCTTGCGCGAGGAGTCGTAGCCGATCGCGAGGATCCGGTCGCGCACGATCGTCGGGATGTCCGCGTAGGCCTCGGTCGTCACCTCTCCGGCCACGTGCACCTGACCGGTCGTGATCAGAGTCTCGACGGCGACCCGGCTGGACGGGTCCTCGGCGAGCAGGGCGTCCAGGATGGAGTCGCTGATCTGGTCGGCGATCTTGTCCGGGTGCCCCTCGGTGACGGACTCGGACGTGAACAGGCGGCGGGTCACAAGAACTCCGGGAATCGGCGGAAGGGATCGGAGCGGAGTCTAGTCAACGTGGCCGGTCCGCCGGCGCCAGCCGCGCCGACACCGCATCGCACACCGCTGCGGCCAGAACGGCCTTCGGGCCGTACGGAACCTCCGCCTCGCTGCCGTCAGCGCCCATGATGACGGCCGCGTTGTCCGCCTGGCCGAACGCCGTGCCCGGACCGACCGCATTGACGACCATCAGGTCGCAGCGCTTGCGGACCAGCTTGGCGCGGCCGTGCTCGAGGACGTCGGCGGCGTCGTCGCCGGTCTCGGCGGCGAAGCCGACAAGCACCTGTCCCGGCCGGCGCGCAGCGACCAGCTCGACGAGGACATCCGGATTTTCGACCAGCGCGATGGGTTCCGCCCCCCTCCCCGATTTTTTGATCTTGTGCTCGGCGGCGACGGTCGGGCGGAAGTCGGCGACGGCGGCAGCCATGACCACCGCGTCGGCGTCCGCGGCGGCCTTGCGCACCGCGTCGCGCAACTCGGCCGTGCTGATCACGCGGACCACGTCCACGGCGGCCGGGTCGAGGAGCTCCGTGTTAGCGGCGACGAGTGTGACGCGCGCGCCGCGAGCGGCCGCGACGGCCGCGATCGCGTAGCCCTGCTTGCCGGAGGAGGCGTTGCCGAGGAAGCGAACCGGATCGAGGGCCTCCCGGGTGCCGCCCGCGCTCACGACGACGTGCCGCCCGGCGAGATCGCGGGGCAGCGCGTCCGGACGGGCAAGCAGCAGTTCGGCCAGGCGGGCGATCTCCGCAGGCTCGGGCAGGCGGCCCTTGCCGGAGTCGGCGCCGGTGAGGCGACCGGACGCCGGTTCCAGGACGATCGCGTTGCGCCGGCGCAGCACTGCCACGTTGTCGATGGTGGCGGGGTGCTCCCACATCTCGGTGTGCATGGCAGGCGCGAACAGAAGCGGGCACCGCGCGGTGAGCAGGGTGTTGGTCAGCAGGCCGTCGGCGAGCCCGTGCGCGGCCTTGGCCAGCAGATCCGCGGTGGCCGGGGCGACGACGACCAGCTCGGCCGCGCGGCCCAGCTGGACGTGCGGAACCTCAGCAGCCTCGGTCCATACGTCCGCGGAAACCGGGTGATTCGACAGCGCGGCCCAGGTCGGTCTCCCGACGAACCGCAACGCGGCCGCGGTCGGGACGACGGTGACCTCGTGCCCGGCTTCGGTCAGCTGACGCAGCAGCTCCACGGCCTTGTAAGCCGCGATCCCGCCGGCAACACCCAACACGACGCGACTCACGAACGGTCCCTCTGTCGCGTAGGGATCGGAGATCCGCTCGGCGCGGAAATGAATCAGCCTTCGCCGGGCTTGAACTCGATCAGGTCGTTGTTGATCTCGCGTAGTGCGATCGACAGCGCCTTCTCCTGCGCGGCGGTCTCGACCAGCGGGCCGACGTACTCGAGCAGGCCCTCGCCGAGCTGGCTGTAGTAGGCGTTGATTTGACGGGCACGCTTGGCCGCGATGATGACGAGCGCGTACTTGGACGCGGTGCGGTCTAGCAGCTCGTCGATCGGCGGGTTGGTGATGCCCTCAGGGGCGGACGCAGGTCCGGACACGGTTCAGCTCTCTGATAGACGATCTGGCAGCCGTCGCTCGGCGAGAAACCAGCCTCAGCGGCAGACGGCGTCCATCAAGTCTACCAATTCCCCAGCCGCCCGACCGACATCGTCGTTCACCACGACCGCGTCGAACTCCGCCTCTGCAGCCAGCTCGATGCGCGCCCGGGCCAGCCGGGCCGAGATGTGCTCGCCCTGCTCGGTGCCGCGCCGGGTGAGCCGGCGCTCCAGTTCCGCCCAGGACGGCGGCGCCAGGAACACCAGGAAGGCATCGTCGAGGGCCGCGCCAACCTGCCGCGCGCCCTGCAGCTCGATCTCCAGCAGGGCGGGGACGCCGGCGGCGAGATGCTCCTGGACCGGCGCGCGCGGCGTGCCGTAGAGATTGCCGGTGTACTCGGCGTGCTCGAGCAACTCACCGGCGTCGATGAGCCGCGCGAACTCGGCTCGGTCGACGAAGCGGTACTCAACCCCATCGCGCTCCCCCGGCCGCGGTGCGCGCGTGGTGCACGATACCGAGACCCACACGTGCGGGAAGAGCTCGCGGACCGCGGCCACCACGGTCCCCTTGCCCACGCCGGACGGCCCGGACAGCACGGTCAATCGGCTGGACACGAGCCGGAACCTATCGCGCCGGGCCGAGTTGTTAGATTCCTCGCGTCGTCCCGTCCTGCTGACTCTGTCGGGATCTGTCGAGAATCTGTCGAGAATCTGTCGTGAATGGAGTGCCGCGTGCTCATCGGAGTCGCCCGTGAGTCCCGACCCGGCGAAACACGCGTCTCGGCGACGCCGGCGACCATAGCGCAGCTGTGCGGGCTCGGTTACGAGGTCGTCGTCGAATCCGGCGCCGGTGCGGCGTCGAGCTTCACCGACGACGCCTACGCCGAGGCCGGCGCGCGTGTCGGCTCGCCGGACGACGCCTGGCACGCCGATGTGGTGTTCAAAGTCAATGCTCCGTCGACCGAGGAGATCGGGCAGCTGCGCGACGGCGCGACGCTGGTGGCCCTGCTCAGCCCGGCACTGAGCCCGGAGCTCCTGGACGCCCTGGCGCAGCGGCCGATCACCGCACTGGCGATGGATGCCGTCCCCCGAATCTCGCGCGCGCAGTCGCTGGACGTCCTCAGCTCGATGGCCAACATCGCCGGGTATCGAGCGGTCATCGAGGCGGCGCACACGTTCGGCCGGTTCTTCACCGGTCAGATGACCGCTGCTGGCAAGGTCGCACCGGCCAAGGTGCTGATCGCGGGCGCCGGGGTCGCCGGGTTGTCCGCGATCGGCGCGGCCAGCAGCCTCGGCGCGATCGTCCGCGCGACCGACGCACGTCCGGAGGTGGCCGAGCAGGTGCGCTCGATAGGCGCTGAGTTCCTCGCTGTGGAGATCGCCGAGCAACAAGTCAGCAGCGATGGCTATGCGAAGGAGACCTCGGAGGACTTCAACCGACGTGCTGCCGAGATCTACGCCGAGCAGGCCGAGGACGTCGACATCATCATCACCACGGCACTGATCCCCGGCAAGCCCGCGCCGCGGCTGGTCACCGAGGAGATGGTCGCCTCGATGCGCTCGGGCAGCGTGATCGTCGACATGGCAGCGGCGCAGGGCGGCAATGTCGCCGGCTCGGTCGCGGGTGAGCTGGTTGTCACCGACAATGGCGTTTCGATCATCGGCTACACCGACCTCGCCGGACGGTTGCCGGCCACGGCGTCCCAGCTGTACGGGACGAACCTGGTGAACCTGATGAAGCTGCTGACACCGGAAAAGGACGGGCAGCTCGTCCTCGACTTCGACGACGTCGTGCAACGCACTATCACGGTCGTCCGGGACGGCGAGAAGACCTGGCCGCCACCGCCGGTGCAGGTGGCCGCGCCGCCAGCCGCCAAGCCACCGCCGGAGCGTCCGGCGAAGCAGGAGAAACAGCCGCTCTCGGCCGGGCGCAAGTACGCGCTCGTCGGTATCGGAGTGGCGCTGCTGTTCCTGCTTACGGCGTTCTCGCCCAGCCAGCTGATCGGCAACTTCACCGTGTTCGTGCTCGCGATCGTGATCGGCTACTACGTGATCGGCAATGTTCACCATGCGCTGCACACGCCGCTGATGTCGGTCACGAACGCGATCTCGGGGATCATCATCGTCGGCGCCCTGCTGCAGATCGGGCACGCCGACGCGACGATCACCGTGCTGTCGTTCGTCGCGATCCTGCTCGTCAGCATCAACATCTTCGGCGGCTTCGCGGTCACGCGGCGCATGCTCGGCATGTTCTCGAAGGGTTGAGCGGCGTGAGCGTAGCTTGCGAGCGAACCAATGTGATCGGGCTTTGCCGGCCGAACGAGCGCAGCGAGTCTCGGACATGACCGCGCAGATCGTCGCGCAGGCGGCGTATATCGTCGCTGCCCTGCTGTTCATCCTCAGCCTGGCCGGGTTGTCCCGGCACGAGTCGTCCCGACAGGGCATCATGTTCGGAATCGTCGGCATGGCGATCGCGCTCGTCGCGACCATCGGCCTGGCAGTGCGCGGCGATAGCGGCCGGTCTGGCCTCGCCGCGACCGGCATCGGTCTGCTCGTGATCGCGATGGTGATCGGCGCCGTTGTCGGCCTCTGGCGGGCGCGGCTGGTCGAGATGACGGCGATGCCGCAACTGATCGCAATGCTGCACAGCTTCGTCGGCCTCGCCGCGGTGCTGGTCGGCTGGGACGGCTACTACTCGGTGGAGGCCAAGGGCGCCGCCCAGACCGAGGTCGCCGGGTCGGTGCTGCGCATCCACCACGCCGAAGTGTTCATCGGCGTCTTCATCGGCGCCGTCACGTTCACCGGATCGATCGTCGCGTACCTGAAGCTGTCGGCGCGAATCAAATCGAGCCCGCTGATGCTGCCCGGGCGCAACCTGCTCAACCTCGGCGCGTTGGTCGCATTCGCAGCTCTGACGGTGGCCTTCGTCATCACGCCGAACTTCGGCCTGCTGATCGCGATGACGGCAGTGGCGCTCGCGCTGGGTTGGCACCTCGTTGCCTCCATCGGCGGCGGCGACATGCCCGTCGTGGTGTCGATGCTTAACAGCTACTCGGGCTGGGCAGCGGCAGCATCAGGATTCCTGCTGAACAACAACCTGCTGATCGTGACCGGCGCGCTCGTCGGCTCGTCCGGTGCGTACCTGTCCTACATCATGTGCCAGGCAATGAACCGCTCGTTCATCTCGGTGATCGCCGGCGGATTCGGGATCGAGGCAAAGAGCGACGACGACACCGACTACGGCGAGCATCGCGAGATCAGTGTGGCCGACACCGTGGAGCTGCTGCGCGACGCCACGTCGGTGATCATCACGCCGGGTTACGGGATGGCGGTGGCGCAGGCGCAGTACCCGGTGGCCGACCTGACCCGCAAGCTGCGCGAGCGCGGCGTAGACGTCCGCTTCGGCATCCATCCGGTGGCCGGCCGGCTGCCGGGGCACATGAACGTGCTGCTGGCAGAGGCAAAGGTGCCCTACGACATCGTCCTGGAGATGGACGAGATCAACGACGACTTCGCCGACACCGCGGTCGTGCTCGTCATTGGCGCTAACGACACCGTCAATCCTTCCGCGGCCGAGGATCCTGGCAGCCCGATCGCCGGCATGCCAGTGCTGCGAGTGTGGGAAGCGCAAGACGTGATCGTGTTCAAGCGCTCGATGGCCGCCGGCTACGCGGGGGTGCAGAACCCGCTGTTCTTCCGCGACAACAGCCAGATGCTCTTCGGGGACGCAAAGGAGCGCGTGCAGGACATCCTCGGCGCGCTGTAATTACCCGCCGAACCGCAGCGTCCATTCGCGAGTGGCGACTTGGCGCCGAGTGGTGGACGCGTCTGCGTAGGGTCGCAGGCATGGATTTCCGTCGCCTCGGTAGCTCCGGCCTGGTCGTATCCGTCGTCGGGCTCGGCACCAACAACCTCGGCATGAAGCTCGACCTGGACGCCAGCCGCGAGGTCGTCCACGCCGCGCTGGGCGAGGGCATCACCCTGTTCGACACGTCCGACTCCTACGGCATGTCCGAGGAGCGCCTCGGCGAGATCCTGCAGGGCAAGCGCGACGACATCGTGCTCGCCACCAAGTTCGGCAGCGATGCCCGCGCCCGCGGCAACGACAACGGCGAGGACTGGGGCGCTCGCGGCTCGCGGCGTTACATCAAGCGCGCGGTTGAGTCCTCGCTGCGCCGGCTGCGCACGGACTGGATCGACCTGTACCAGCTGCACCGTCCGGACGAGGCAACGCCCATCGAGGAAACGCTGTCCGCGCTCGACGATCTGGTTCGGGAAGGCAAGGTGCGCTACCTGGGCAGCTCCAACTTCGCGGGTTGGCAGGTGGCCGAGGCCGAGTGGACGGCGCGCACGCGCGGACTGGAACACTTCGTCAGCGCGCAGAACGAGTACAACTGGCTCGAGCGCGATATCGAGGACGACCTCGTCCCCGCGCTCGAGCACTACGGCATCGGCCTGCTGCCGTTCTTCCCGCTCGCCAGCGGTCTGCTCACCGGCAAGTACCACCGCGGCGAGGCTGCTCCGGAGGGCAGCCGGATCCAATCCTGGGGCCGCGAGTCCGCCCTGACCGACGACGCGTTCGACGTGATCGAGAAGTTGGCGGCCTTTGCGTCCGAGCGCGACATCACCCTGCTCGACGTCGCGATCGGTGGGCTGGCTGCACAACCCGCGGTCGCCAGCGTGATCGCCGGCGCGACCTCGCCTGAGCAGGTGACGTCCAACGTCGCCGCCGGGCTCTGGCAGCCCACGGTCTCTGACCTCGCGACCCTGGACGAGCTCACCGCCTAGACCAGACCGCTACAGCACCTCGACCGGCGGCAGGCCGAACATCGTCGGGGCGTTCTGGACGTGCTCGCGGATGTCCTCGCGCGATCCGTCCGGCGCGTCCACCCAAGAGAACAGCGGGGCCTCGACCTCCGGATTGACGAAGTACATCAACGACTGGCGCTCGTCCAGGCCGTGATTGCGCACTTGGTGGTACAGCGGCGCGATCTTGCCGCCGGACAGGGCAGTCAGGACCGAGCCGGGCATGACCACGATCTCATCCGGGCCGGGCTGCATCGGCTTGGGCTCGTCATTGACGAAGATCTCCAGGCCGGGCGCGGTGGAGTGCAGGACGGTCACCATGTGTCCGTCCTCGTGCCGGTCCTGCAGCAGGTCGCGCTCGGGCGGCGTCGGGAGGCAGTAGTTGATCTGCAGGTAGGAAGCCTTCTCGAACGCGGGGCCACCGCCGGCGCCGAAGGTCTTGGCGACCTCGTTCAGGATCGCGGCGACGAGCGGCGCGAGCGAGTCGCGCCAGCGCAGGAACGCGTCGCTGAGCTCCTGAATGTCCTCGGAGTTCGGGATCAGATCCAGCCGGCTCGACCAAAGGGTGAAGCACTCGTTCATGTCCGGACGGTCCGGGGTGATCGAATACTCAATGCCGAAGGGCCGGTAGCCGTAGTTGTGGTCCGCGCTGCCGTGCGCGCGCTTGTCCTGCTCGGGCCGCTCGAAGAACTCGATGGCCGTGCGGAGCGCCGTTTGCAGCCGTCCGGCGTCGATGTCGCCGAGCTGTACGACGGCGTATCCCTTGTCGATGATGTCCCGGCTGGCCTTGGTCACGGTATCGGCCACGGCTTCGGCGACAGTTGTGTGTGTCACGGTAGATCCTCCCTGTGGGGATGGTTGAAATCGAGTAATACGGGGGTGGGCCACAGCCCGCGCGCACGATATATCGCGGTTCGAGACCGCGCGCTTCTTCGACGGTAGCTCAATCCGCGTGTCCAGCTCGCAGGAACCCGAACATGTCTCGGTGTTTTGCCAGCGCCGCGCGAAGCCGCACGACCTCGGGACCGGCGCGCAGCACCTCGCGCGACACGCTCGGGACGACTGCCCGCAGGCCCGCGCCGAAGATCCGCCGCACGTCCGCGGCGTCGCCGCCCTGGGCGCCGATGCCAGGCACCAGGAACGGGCCGTTGAGCGTGTCCAGCCGAACCGGCGACGGCGCGATTGTGGCTCCCACCACCACGCCGAGCGACCCCAGTGGCACGCTGTCGGCGTTGCGTTCGGCAACCTCGTCGATCACCGTCTGGGCGACCGTGCGACCGTCCGGCACCGTGGCGTGCTGCACCTGAAAGCCCTCAGGATTGGACGTGCGGGCCAGGACGAACAGCCCGCGGCCGTGCCGCTGCGCCAGGTCGAACGCGGGTTGCAGCGAGCCGACGCCGAGGTAGGGGCTCACCGTGATCGCGTCCACCGCCAGCGGGGCGGCCGGATCGAGATAGGCGCGGGCGTATCCGGCCATGGTGGCGCCGATGTCGCCGCGCTTCACGTCCAGGACGACGAGCGCGCCGGCGTCGCGGCAGCCGGCGATGGTGCGCTCCAGGACCGCGATCCCGGCCGAGCCGTAGGTCTCGAAGAACGCCGACTGTGGCTTGACGACCGCGACATTCGGGCCGAACACCTCGGCGCAGGTGCGCGCGAAGCGCTCCAGACCGCCGACGTCGTCGGGTAGGCCCCAGGCCTGCAGCAGGGCGGGGTGCGGGTCGATGCCGACGCACAGCGACCCGCGCTCGTCGAGCGCGGCGTCTAGGCGCGCGCCGAAGCTCCTGGTCATACGGCCGCGCGCTCCCGATCACGTTTTCGACTCCGCTCGCTCACACCCGAGCCGTCCGTCGCTGCGCGCGCTCGCCCGGACTCAGCTGGGCGTAGCCGACCGCGTCCTGCACCGAAGCGAACCCGCGCTCGTCCAGCGCAGTGCTCAGCTCGGTGAGCACCCGCACTGGCGCGGACGGGTCGCCGAACACAGCCGTCCCCACCTGCACGGCCGACGCCCCGGCGAGGACGAACTGCAGTGCGTCCAGCCCGCTGCGGATGCCACCCATGCCGATGATCGGCAGGTGTGGCAGCGCGCGCTTGACCTGCCACACACAGCGCACCGCGACCGGGCGGATCGCCGGCCCGGACAGGCCGCCGGTGCTTCCGCCCAGCGCCGGAGCCATCGTCTCCGTGTCGATCACCATGCCCAGCAGCGTGTTGATCAGCGAGAAGCCGTCGACACCGGCGTCCGCGCAGGCGCGCGCGATCAGGGTGATGTCGGTGACGTCGGGCGAGAGCTTGGCGAACACAGGCTGGCTCGGATCGGCCGCGCGGCGCACCGCGCCGATGACCCGCGACGAGGCGATTGCGTCGCAGGCGAACACCTGGCCACGGCTCTCGACATTCGGGCAGGAGATGTTCACCTCGAGCATCGCGACCGCCGGATGACCGGCCAGCACGCGGGTCAGCTCGACGTACTCATCAGTATGCGAACCGGCGATCGAGACGACGACCCGCGCGCCACGTTCGGCCAGCCAGGCCAGATCGTCGGCGACGAAGGCACCAATTCCCGGACCCTGCAGTCCGATCGAGTTCAGCATGCCGCTCGGCGTCTCGGCCATGCGCGGGGTGGGGCGTCCCGACCGCGGCCGAGCCATGATCGACTTGGTGACGACGGCGCCGAGGGACGCGACGTCGAAGAACTGGTTCAGCTCGCGTCCGGCAGCCGCGCAACCCGACGCGGTCATGACCGGATTCGGCAGTTCCAGCGCGCCGAGCCGCGCCGTGAGATCCATCAATGCCCCATCGCGTCCGCGCCCACCAGATCCGGAGGCAGTGAGCCCACGTCGGACCAGCGGACGCGTGCGGCGTCGAATACCGGCCCGTCCATGCAGGCCCGGACGAAGCGCGAGCTGCCGTCGTCGCCGCGCACGGGCAGCACGCACGTCATGCACACGCCGATGCCGCAGGCCATCGCTTCCTCGACAGCGACCTGTGCCCGGACCGCGTGCTCGCGGGCGACGGCGTCCACCGCGCGCAGCATCGGCATCGGCCCGCATGCGTACACGATCTCGGCGTTGCCGCGCCGGATCGCCTGCGGCAGGACGTCGGTGACCAGGCCGCGCTGCCCCGCCGAGCCGTCGTCGGTGGTGACGGTCACGGCGCCGACAAGACGCTTGGCGACGAGTTCGCCGAACAGCCGGCCGGCCGTCGCGGCCCCGAGCACAAATTCGACCGGCGAGCCGTTGGCCAGCAGCGCCTGCGCGAGCGGGATGAGCGGTGCACTGCCGTATCCGCCGCCGACCAGCACCGCCGGTGCCGGCCCGGACGGCAGCGGGAAAGCGGTGCCGAGCGGTCCGACGACGTCGAGCATCTCCCCGGCACTGCGCTTCACCAGCCAGCGCGTGCCGGGACCGTGCTCGGCGACGACGAACTGGATCGTGCCGGCGAAGTCACCGCTCGGTGTCGCGCTGTACAGGGCGAAGGCGCGGCGCAGCAGCATCGAGGTGTTCTCGCCGCCGACCGCGACCGCGACGAACTGCCCGGGCCGGGCGGTACCCGCCACGCCCGGGGCGACGACGGTGAACTGCAGGTACTCGCCGACCCGCTGCACCGCGAAGATCTCGCCGACCTCCTGCACCGGCGCATTCATGCGCGTCCCCTCCTCGCGAGTGGCTTGCCACGTCATGCGCGACCCGCTCGCCACGCGGACAGTTGCGTGTGCAGGTCCTGCAGCGAGCGCACGCCGACCTCGCCGCGCGAGAGCGCCTCGATCCCCTGCACCGCGGCCGCGGCCGCCTGCACCGTGGTCAGGCAGGGGATTCCGGCCGCGACGGCCGCGGTGCGGATCTCGTAACCGTCGATGCGCGGACCGCTGTTGCCCGCCGAGCCCCACGGCGTGTTGAACACGATGTCCACCTGGCCGGCGAGGATCTTTTCGACTACGTTGCCCGGTCCGTCGCTGAACTTCCCGACGACCTCGGTGTCGACGCCGTTGCGCCGCAGCACCTGCGCGGTACCGGCCGTCGCCAGCACGCGGAAACCCAGATCGTGCAGGCGCTTCACCGGGAAGATCGCCGCGCGTTTGTCGCGGTTGGCGATGCTCACGAACACCGTCCCGGCTACCGGTAGCGACCCGTACGCCGCGGCCTGCGACTTCGCGAACGCCGTGCCGAAGTCGGCGTCGAAGCCCATTACCTCGCCCGTCGACTTCATCTCCGGACCGAGGATCGAGTCGACCTGGTCACCACCCTCCGTCCGGAAGCGGTGGAACGGCAGCACCGCCTCCTTCACCGCGATCGGCGCGTCGCCCGGCAGATCCCCACCGTCGCCGTGCGCGGGCAACAGCCCCTCGCCGCGCAACTCGGCGATGGTGGCGCCGAGCGCGATCCGCGCCGCGGCCTTGGCCAGTTGCACCGCCGTGGCCTTGGACACGAACGGCACCGTTCGGCTCGCGCGCGGGTTTGCCTCGAGGACGTAGAGGACGTCGCCGGCGAGCGCGTACTGGACGTTGAGCAGCCCGCACACCCCGACGCCCCGGGCGATCGCGAGCGTGGACTGCCGCACCGCCGCGATGTCGCCGACGCCGAGCGTGATCGGTGGCAGCGCGCACGCCGAGTCGCCGGAGTGGATGCCGGCCTCCTCGATGTGCTCCATCACCCCGCCGAGGTAGAGGTCCTCGCCGTCGAAGAGCGCGTCGACGTCGATCTCCACCGCGTCGTCGAGGAACCGGTCGACGAGGACGGGGTGCTCGGCCGTGATCTCGGTGGCCCGGCTGATGTAGTCGGACAGGTGCTTCTCGTCGTAGACGATCTCCATGCCCCGTCCGCCGAGAACGTAGGACGGGCGCACGAGCACCGGGTAGCCGATGTCGTCGGCAATTGCCTTGGCCCCCTCGAAGGACGTCGCGGTGCCGTGCTTCGGGGCGGGCAGCCCGGCCTCGTTGAGCACCCCACCGAACGCGCCGCGGTGTTCGGCGAGATCGATCGCTTCGGGTTGGGTGCCGAGCACGGTAACGCCGGCGTCCTTGAGCCGTTGCGCGAGGCCGAGCGGGGTCTGGCCGCCGAGGGTGCAGATGACCCCGGCCAACGGACCGGACTCCTGCTCGGCGTGGATCACCTCGAGCAGGTCCTCGAGCGTCAGCGGTTCGAAGTACAGCCGGTCGGCTGTGTCGTAGTCCGTCGACACCGTCTCCGGGTTGCAGTTGACCATCACGGTCTCGTAGCCGACGTCGCGCAATGCCATGACCGCGTGCACGCACGAGTAGTCGAACTCGATGCCCTGCCCGATCCGGTTCGGCCCGCTGCCGAGGATGATCACCTTTTGGCGGTCGAGCTGCGGAGCCACCTCGGTCTCTTCGTCGTAGGACGAGTAGTGGTACGGCGTCGTCGCCGCGAACTCGGCGGAACAGGTGTCCACGGTCTTGAACACCGGCCGCAGCCCGAGCCGGTGCCGCAACAGCCGCACGCCGTCCTCGCCGGCGAGCTCGGGACGCAGCGCGGCGATCTGCCGGTCCGACAGCCCGGCCCGCTTGGCGCGGCGCAGCAGCTGTTCGGACAGCGTGGGAGCCGCGTGCAGGTCCCCACCGAGTTCGGTGATCTGCGCTATCTGATCGATGAACCACGGGTCGATCCCGGTCGCCGTCGAGAGCCGTTCGATGCCGGCGCCCGACCGCAGCGCGCGTTCGACCAGGTAGAGCCGCCCGTCGGTCGGGACCGACGCGAGCGCAACGAGTTCGTCGAGCTCAGCCGGTTCCTCCGGCCCGGTCCAGAAACCGGCCGCCCTGGTTTCCATTGAGCGCAGCGCCTTGCCGAGCGCCTCGCTGAAGTTGCGCCCGATGGCCATCGCCTCGCCGACACTCTTCATGTGCGTGGTGAGCACGGGGTCGGCGCCCGGGAACTTCTCGAACGCGAAGCGCGGCACCTTGACCACCACGTAGTCCAGCGTCGGCTCGAACGCGGCCGGGGTCTTGAGCGTGATGTCATTGGGGATCTCGTCCAGCGTGTAACCGACGGCGAGCTTCGCGGCGATCTTCGCGATCGGGAAGCCGGTCGCCTTGGACGCGAGCGCGGACGAGCGGGACACCCGCGGGTTCATCTCGATCACGATCATCCGGCCGGTCGCGGGGTCGACGGCGAACTGGATGTTGCAGCCGCCGGTGTCGACGCCGACCGCGCGCAGCACCGCGATGCCGAGGTCGCGCATGTCCTGGTATTCGCGATCGGTGAGCGTCATGGCCGGCGCGACGGTGATCGAGTCGCCGGTGTGCACCCCCATCGGGTCGAGGTTCTCGATCGAGCAGACGACCACCACGTTGTCGTGCCGGTCACGCATCAGTTCGAGCTCGAACTCCTTCCAGCCGCGCACGGACTGCTCGACGAGCACCTCGTGCATCGGGCTCTGCGCCAGACCGCGCGCGGCCATCGTCCGCACGTCCTGCGCGGTTTCGGCCAGACCGGACCCGAGGCCGCCCATCGTGAACGAGGGACGGATCACGACGCGGTTGTCTACCGTGGCGGCGAATCCGGTCGCCTCGTCCAGTGTCCGGCACACCAGCGAGTCGGGCACCTCGCCACCCGCGGCCCGCACGATGTCCTTGAAGCGCTGGCGATCCTCGCCGCGTTGGATCGCGTCGATGTCCGCGCCGATCAGCTCGACGCCGTACTTCTCCAGCACTCCGGACTCGTGCAGCGCCACCGCCAGGTTCAGCGCCGTCTGGCCGCCCAGCGTCGGCAGGATGGCGTCGGGTTGCTCGACGGCGATGACCCGCTCGACGAACTCCGGAGTGAGCGGCTCGATGTAGGTGGCGTCGGCGAACTCCGGGTCGGTCATGATCGTCGCCGGGTTAGAGTTGATCAGGCTGACCCGAAAGCCCTCGCTGCGCAGCACCCGGCACGCCTGGGTGCCCGAGTAGTCGAACTCGCAGGCCTGGCCGATCACGATCGGTCCCGACCCGATGACCAGGATGTGGCTGATGTCGGTGCGCTTCGGCACTACGCCTCGCCTCCCCCCAGTTCCGATATTGGCCTCGCTGCGGCGCGACACGCCGCGGGATTAGCCGTTACCGGGCCAAGTCTGATCGTCACTTCGACCCTTCGAGCAACTCGACGAAGCGGTCGAACAGGTAGGCGGCGTCGCGCGGTCCAGCGGCTGCCTCTGGGTGGTACTGCACGCTGAATGCCCTGGTGTCCCTGGCTTTCAGCCCTTCGACGACCTGGTCGTTGAGGCAGATGTGGCTGACCTCGACCGTGCCGAACTCGGAGTCGCTCGCGTGATCGAACGGAGCGTCGACGGCGAAGCCGTGGTTGTGCGCGGTAATCTCGACCTTGCCGGTGGCGCGGTCCTGCACCGGCTGGTTGATGCCGCGGTGTCCGTAGCGCAGCTTGTACGTTCCGAAGCCGAACGCGCGGCCGAGCACCTGGTTTCCGAAGCAGATCCCGAAGACTGGGATCTGCTTGCGCAGCAGCGCCTGCACCGTCGCTACTGCGTCGTCGGCAGTGGCCGGGTCGCCGGGTCCGTTGGCCAGGAAGACCGCGTCGGCGCCGGTCGCGAGCACGTCCTCCGCGCTCGACGTCGACGGCAGGACGTGGCTGGTGATGCCGCGCTCGGCCATGCGGTGCGGCGTCATCGACTTGATGCCGTAGTCGATGGCGGCGACCGTGAAGCGGTTCTCGCCGATCGCGGCGACGGTGTACGCGCGCGGCGTGGTCACCTCGGCCGACAGGTCGGCCCCGGACATGGACGGGGAGGTAAGCACCTTGTGCAGCAGGGCCTCGGCGTCGGTATCGGTGCTGGACACAGCGCAGCGCATGGCGCCGCGCTCGCGCAGGTGCCTGGTCAGCGCGCGGGTGTCTATGCCGCTGATGCCGACGATGCCGTGCGCCTCCAGCTCGTCGTCCAGCGATCTGACCGAACGCCAGCTGGACGGGCGCCTTGCCGGGTCGCGCACGACGTACCCGGCGACCCAGATGCGCCGGGACTCCGCGTCGTCGTCGTTGACGCCGGTGTTGCCGATGTGCGGCGCGGTCTGCACGACGACCTGCCGGTCGTAGGACGGGTCGGTGAGCGTCTCTTGGTAGCCGGTCATGCCGGTGGCGAAGACCGCCTCGCCGAACGACTCGCCGCGCGCGCCGTAAGCGTCCCCGGCGAAGCTCCGCCCGTCCTCGAGCACCAGGATCGCAGTCATGTCCCGCTCCCCCGTGCTGTTGAGTGACGCACGGTGGGGCGGCCGCGCAGGAAGGTCGCGACCACCCCGGCGGGCAGCGTCCGTCCGGCGAACGGGGTGTTGCGGGACAGGGACGCGAGCCGGTCCGGATCGACGGGGAACGTGCCGTTCGGATCGACCAGGACGAGGTTGGCCGGCTCGC
The DNA here is from genome assembly GCA_030948475.1 of Actinomycetota bacterium. Lineage (GTDB taxonomy): Bacteria > Actinomycetota > Actinomycetes > Mycobacteriales > Jatrophihabitantaceae > JALZAI01. Next base: position 7,536 of record JALZAI010000148.1, on the reverse strand, counting down.
CGACCGCGATGCGCCGGCCGTGCCCGGCCAGCCGTCCGATCGCAGCGGGGCGCACACTTAGCCGGTCCGCGACGCCGGCCCAGTCGAGCAGACCGGTTGCGACCATCGACTCGGCAACCACCCCCAGCGCGGTCTGCAGGCCGAGCATCCCGAACGCGGCCTCCCCGAAGGCGTGGTCCTTGTCGTGCGCGGCGTGCGGCGCGTGGTCGGTGGCCACGGCGTCGATCGTCGCGTCGGCGAGCCCTGCGCGCAGCGCCGCCACATCGGACGAGGGACGAAGCGGCGGGTTGACCTTGAACACGGGGTCGTATCCGTCGAGCAGGTCGCAGGTGAGCAGCAAGTGGTGCGGCGTGACCTCGGCGGTCACCGGGACGCCACGCTGCTTCGCCCACCGGATCACGTCGACCGATCCCGCGGTGGACACATGGCAGACGTGCAGCCGCGAGCCGGTGTGCTCGGTGAGCATCACGTCGCGGGCGATGATCGACTCCTCGGCGACGGCGGGCCAGCCGGGCAGGCCGAGCCGTCCGGACAGCTCGCCCTCGTGCGCGCACGCGTCCGAGTCGGCCAGGCGCGGGTCCTGCGCGTGCTGCGCGATCGCCGCGTCGAACGGCTTGACGTACTCGAGCGCCCGCCGCATCAGCCGCGCGTCGTGCACGCATCGACCGTCGTCGCTGAACAGTCGTACCGCGGCGGCCGAGCGGGCCATGTTGCCGATCTCAGCGAGCGTCTCGCCCCGCAAGCCGCGCGAGACCGCGCCGACCGGACGGACGTCCACCAGCCCGGCGAGCGCACCCAGGCGCGCCACCTGCTCGACGATCTCGGCGTTGTCGGCCACCGGGTCGGTGTTGGCCATCGCGTGCACGGCGGTGAACCCGCCTAACGCGGCGGCGGCCGATCCGGACGCCACCGTTTCGGTGTCCTCCCGGCCCGGCTCGCGCAGGTGCGTGTGCAGGTCGACGAAACCGGGCAGCAGCACCAGCCCGTCCGCGTCGATCTCCCGATCGCCGTGCAACCGCGCGCCGATATCGGCGATCACTCCGTGCTCGATGAGGACGTCGGTGCGTTCGCCGCCGAGCGGTGCGGCCCCGCGCAGCAGGATGTTCATACCGGCAGTTCGTCCGCGCCGGAGAGCAGCCGATAGAGCACGGCCATCCGCACCGCGACGCCCGCCTGCACCTGGTCGAGCACGAGCGAGCGCGCGCAGTCCGCGGCGGCCGAGGAGATTTCCAGCCCGCGGTTCATCGGTCCCGGATGCAGGATCGGCACGTTCTCGCCGAGCAGATCCACTCGCGCCGGCGACAGCCCGTACGAGATCGCGTATTCGCGCTCGGTAGGAAAGAATCCGCCGCTCATCCGTTCGCGCTGCACGCGCAGCATCATCACCGCGTCCGCGTCGCCGAATGACTTGCCGGACAGCGTCTCGTCGAGATCCCAGCTCGTGTCGCAGGGCCAGCTCGACACGCCTGAGGGCATCAGCGTCGGTGGTGCGACGAGGGTGACCCGCGCGCCGAGCGTGCCCAGCAGTAGGACATTCGAGCGCGCCACGCGGCTGTGTGTGATGTCACCGACGATCACCACGTGCCGGTCGATGAGCTCGCCGATGCGCTGGCGCAGCGAGTAGGCGTCGAGCAGCGCCTGGGTCGGGTGCTCGTGGGTGCCGTCGCCGGCATTGACTACGTGGCAATCGACCCAGCCCGCGAGCCGCTGCACCGCACCGGACCCGGGGTGGCGCACCACCAGCGCGTCGACGCCCATCGCGGCGACGGTGAGCGCGGTGTCGCGCAGGCTCTCGCCCTTGCTCACGCTGGATCCCTTGGCGCTGACGTTGATCACGTCCGCCGAGAGCCACTTGCCAGCGATCTCGAAGGATGAGCGGGTACGGGTCGAGTCCTCGAAGAACAGGTTGACCACGGTCCGTCCGCGCAGGGGCGGAAGCTTCTTCACCTCGCGGGTCTGGATCGCGTGCATGCGCTGCGCGGTGTCCAGGATCGCTAGCGCCTCGTCCCGATCGAGATCGGCAGCCGACAGCAGGTGTTTCATCCCTCGCCTCCCGTCACGCTCACGCCGTCCGTCCCGTCGATCTCGCTCAGCGCGACCCGCACCTGCTGGCCGATCGAGGTTGGGATGTTCTTGCCGACGTAGTCCGCGCGGATCGGCAGCTGCCGGTGTCCGCGGTCGACGAGCACCGCGACCTGCACTGCGCGCGGACGGCCCAGCTCGGTCACGGCGTCGAGCGCAGCGCGGATCGAGCGGCCGGAAAACAGCACGTCGTCGACGAGGATCACGGTGCGCCCGGTGACACCGCCCTCGGGCTCGGAGGTCGTCCCGAGCGGGCGGACGCCGCGCATCCGCAGGTCGTCGCGGTGCAGGGTGATGTCGAGCGAGCCGACTGCCAGGTGCTCGCCGGAGAACGCCGCGATCCGTGCAGCGAGCCGGTACGCCAGCGGGACGCCACGGGTAGGGATTCCGAGCAGGGCAGCGTCGAAGCCGATCTTGGCGACATTCTCGATGATCTGATGGGCGATGCGATCGACCACCCGTGCCACGTCGGCCGCGGAAAGAACGGTGCTTGCGCTGGTCGCGGGCATTGGCGCATGCGCAGGTGGGCTCATGGGACTCCTTGTCCGCCTCACGGGACGGGCCCTTAAAGGATGTCTGTAGTGCCGTCGAACCTACCAGCGCCGCTCGGCCGAAATGTCGGCGGCGCGCCCACTACTCGGCGGGCGCCGTCACGGGCGGCCGCTCACGAAGGACGCGGCCCAGCACCCCGTTGACGAACCGCGGCGAATCACCGGTCGAGAGCGCCTTCACCAGCTCGACCGCCTCGTCGATGACGACGGCATCAGGGACGTCCGGGCGCCAGAGCAGCTCGAATATGCCGAGGCGCAGCACGGCGCGGTCGACATCGGGCATCCGCTCGAGCGTCCAGCCCTCGGCGAAGCCGGCGAGGATCTCGTCGATGCGCACGCGGTTTGCCTGCACGCCCTCGACCAGTTCGACGGTGTACTCGTTGACGGGAGGCTCGGCCTGCGCCATCCGCTCGGCCAGCGTCGTCACTGGGTCGACGTCGCGCGCCTCGGACTCGTAGAGCACGTCTACGGCCCGCTTGCGTGCCTTGCTGCGAGCCGCCATTTACGAGTTGACGCGACCGAGGTAGCGGCCGTCGCGGGTGTCCACCTTGACCCGCTCGCCGGTCGAGACGAACAGCGGAACCTGGATCTCCGCGCCGGTCTCCAGCGTCGCCGGCTTGGTGCCGCCCGTCGAGCGGTCGCCCTGCAGGCCCGGGTCGGTGTGGCTGATGACCAGCTCGACGCTGGTGGGCAGCTCGATGTAGAGCGGGAGCCCGTCGTGCACCGCGATCGCGATCTCGGCATTGTCGAGCAGGTAGTTCGCGCCGTCGCCGACGGTCTCGAACGGGACGTGGATCTGGTCGTAGGTCTCACCGTCCATGAAGACGAAGTCGGTGCCTTCCTTGTATAAGTAGGTCATCGCGCGCTTGTCGACATTGGCCGTCTCGACCTTGGTGCCGGCGTTGAAGGTGCGGTCGACCACCTTGCCGGACAGCACGTTCTTCAGCGTCGTCCGCACGAACGCGCCGCCCTTGCCAGGCTTGACGTGCTGGAACTCCACGACGGTCCACAGCTGTCCGTCGAGGTTGAGCACCAGACCGTTCTTCAGGTCGTTGGTGGTTGCCACGACGGATGAGTCTAATAGTCCGGTTGCGCGCTCCCGTACCGTGGAGCGCGTGGAGTCCTGAGGTCTGATCCGGCAGTCGCGAGTGCCGAGCACCGGGCTGTCCCGTGTCGAACCCTGCGGAGACCCCATGGCCAGCAGCCCCGTCCATGCCGTCGTGTGTCGCGACCTGTCGTTCGCGTGGCCGGACGGCACCGCCGTCCTCGATCACCTGGACGCGGCGTTCGGCGCCGGCCACACCGGCCTGGTGGGACGCAACGGCTCGGGCAAGTCGACGCTGCTGCGTCTGATCGCCGGCGAACTGAATCCGGCCGGTGGGGCGCTCTCGGTCAGCGGCGAGGTCGCATCGCTGCCGCAACACCTGCCCCTCGATACCGCCCGAACGATCGGCGATCTGCTCGGCATCACCGCCCGCCGCCGCGCGCTGCACGCGATAACGGCCGGCGACGCATCCGTCGATCAGTTCTACGCGCTCGACGACGACTGGGACGTCGAGGGGCGCGCACTCGCGGTGCTGACCCGGTTCGGCGTTCCGGCCGAGCTGGACCGCACCGTCGGCACCCTGTCCGGCGGCGAAGCGGTGCTCACCGGCATCGCCGGCCTGCTGCTTCGCCGAGCCGCGATCACACTGCTGGACGAGCCGACGAACAACCTGGACCGTCCCGCCCGCGACGTGCTCTATCGGGCGGTTGAGACGTGGCCGGGCGTACTGATCGTAGTCAGCCACGACCGCGAATTGCTCGAGTGCATCGACCAGATCGCCGAACTGCGCGACGGCTCGATCCGTACCTACGGCGGGACGTTCGCGGCGTACCAGCAGGTCCTCGCCACCGAGCAGGAGGCCGCTGAACGACTCGTCCGCAACGCCGAAGGCAGCCTCGCCCTCGAGCGCCGCCAGCAGATCGAGGCGCAGACCAAGCTGGACCGCCGGGCGCGGACGGGCCGCAAGGCCGAACGCGAGAAACGGGTCGACAAGGCCGAGGCGCACAAGCGCCGGGCACAGGCCCAGGTGTCGGCGGCCAAGTACCGCGGCCTGCAGTCCGACCGCGTCGAGAGCGCGCGCGAGGCCCTGACCGCGGCTGAGGACAACGTCCGGGAGGACGACCGGATCAAGATCACGCTGCCGCGCACAGCCGTGCCGAACGGGCGGACCGTGCTGGTGCTGGACGATGTCGTCGTCCGCGGTCCGGAGCGCATCGCGCTGTGCGGGCGCAACGGATCCGGGAAGACAACGTTGCTGCGGAGGATTTTGCGCGAGCGGCCAGGTGTGCCGGTGGGCTACCTGCCACAGCGCCTGGACGTCCTCGACCCCGCACTCAGCGTGCTCGACAACGTCCGCGCGGTCGCCGGATCGGTCACCCCGCACGAGATTCGCGCCGAGCTGGCCCGTTTCCTGCTGCGCGGCGACCGGGTCGAGCAACGTGCCGCGACGCTGTCCGGCGGCGAGCGGTTCCGGGCGACGCTCGCGTGCCTGTTGCTCGCCGACCCGGCGCCGCAGCTGCTCCTGCTGGACGAGCCGACCAACAACCTCGACCTCGACAGCGTCGAGCAACTGGTCGCGGCGCTCCGTGCCTATCGGGGAGCGCTGATCGTCGCGTCCCACGACGAGGCCTTGCTCGCCGAGCTGCGCATCACCCGCAACTGGGAGCTGGACGGGGGCCTGCGCGACGTCGGGGCCTGACCGCTTCGGCCGGCGGGTACCGTCGCGGCATGAATGCCTACGAGCTTGCGCAGGTGAACATCGGGCTCCCGGTCGAGGCGCTGGACTCGGCGCGGTTGGCCGACTTCGTCGCGCAGCTCGAACCGGTGAACGCGCTCGCCGACGGTGCGCCGGGCTTTCTGTGGCGGCTGCAGACCGAGGACGGCGACGCAACGGCGATCCGGGCGTTCGCGGACGACCGGCTGATCGTGAACATGAGCGTCTGGGAGTCGCTCGAGGCGCTGGCCACATTCGTCTATCGCGGCGAGCACGCCCAGGTCATGCGCCGGCGCCGGGAGTGGTTCGTACCGATGCGCGAGGCATTCCAGGCAGCATGGTGGGTGCCCCGCGGTCATCGCCCGACGGTCGCGGAGGCACAGGACCGCCTGGACGCGCTGCGCGCGGACGGCCCCTCGCCGTGGGTGTTCACGCTTCAACGGCCCTTCCCGGCACCGGACCGCACGTCCGAGCCAAGCTCAGGCGACGACTGGTTCTGTCCCGCCTAACTCGCGACGGGCTGCGGCTCCTGCGTGTGTTCGTGGCGCGGGCGCGCGGGGAAACCGTGCCGGCGGCGCAGCAGCATCCAGGCCGGCCAGCCGAGCACGGCCAGCACGAGCAGCAGGACGCCGGTGACCACAGAATCCACGCCGAGGAGCTTGAGCGCGGAGGCAAGCAGCACGAACGCCAGCGCTCGCCGGATCAGGGCACCGGGCATCCGCGAGGACAGCTGCGCGCCGATGAACGCGCCCGGAATCGAGCCGACCAGCAGGGCCCCGGTGACGCTGAGCTGGAAGTCGCCGAAGATCAGGTGGCCGATCGCGGCGGACGCGACGAGCGGCACCGCCTGTACCAGGTCCGTGCCCACCAACTCGCTCGCGCGCAATCGCGGGTACAGACTCATCAGCGCAATGATGATCAGCGAGCCGGAGCCGACCGAGGTCATCCCGACGACGAGGCCGCCGAGGATGCCGACGATGACGGTCGGCAGCGGTCGCACCGTGATCTGGGGCGGGCCGACCGGGTCCTTCGCACGACGTCCGTCGCGTTGCGCGGCGCGCTCGGCCAGGCGCAGATAGGCTCGCAGGAACAGCCCGGTGGCGGCGATGATGAGCGCGATGCCGAGCGCGTACTGGATGAAGTCCTGGACCCGCTGCCCGTCTCCCAAGGCACGCGCGATGAGAACGCCGCCGAACGCCGCTGGCACCGACCCGAGAGCCAGCCACCGCACCAGGTCCATCCGCACCGTGCCATGGCGCAGGTGCACGAACGAGCCGACCGGCTTCATCACAGCGGCGGCGACCAGATCGCTGGACACCGCGGCCAACGGGGACACCCCGAAGAAGAGGACCAGCATCGGCGTCATCAGCGCGCCACCCCCCATCCCGGTGAGGCCGACAACAATGCCTACAGCGAGCGCCCCGAGCACGAGGGTCCAGTCCACGAAAGCTCCCCAGTCAGAATCAAGTCTAGCTGAATAGCAGACAATACCCGGACTTGTGGAAACAAGCGAGGCGAGGCGTCAGTTCGGCGCGGCCTGCGACTGCTGCGCGGCCAGCCAGGACAGCGCGAGGACGTAGCCCTCCGGCCCGAGCCCGACGATGACCCCGGTCGCGTATGCCGAGACAAAACTGCGCTGACGGATCTCCTCGCGCCGGTGCACGTTGGACAGGTGCACCTCGATCAAGGGCGCGGTGAGCATCGCGCAGGCGTCGCCTAGCGCGAGCGAGGTGTGCGTCAGCGCTGCGGCATTCAGCACGACGGGCGTTGAGGCGTCGGCGGCCTCGTGCAGCCAGCCGATCAGGTCGCCCTCGTGCTCGCTCTGGCGTACCTCGACGTCCAGCCCGAGTTCGGCGCCGCCGCGCACGCACAGCGCCTCGAGTTCGGCGTAGCTCAACGTGCCGTAGACGTCCGGCTCACGGGTGCCGAGCCGGGCGAGATTCGGTCCGTTGAGGACCAGGACGCGCGTCATGCCGACACCTCCGCATATGCCGCCGCTAGCAGGGCGGGATCGGGATCGTCCGCTGTGCCCGGCTTTGCCAGGCCGTCCAGAACGATGAACCGGATCTTGTTGCCGCGCACCTTCTTGTCGATGCGTATGGTCTCGAGCAGGGACGCGAACGCGTCGGCGCGGTACGCGATGG
>JALZAI010000147.1 GCA_030948475.1 Actinomycetota bacterium | reverse complement strand
CGCTGAGCCAGGGTGCACGAAGCGGGCGATACGCACGCTGCCCCACGATACCTGCGGGCCGTGCCCCATAATCGATGGGTGAGTGTGTCGCTGTCCGGCATCCCGGCCCGGAACCGCCGTCAGCTCGCCGGCACGCTCGGCCTGTTTGCCGTGCTGTTCGTCGTGGTCGCTGCCGTGTCCGCGACCGGCACGCGGACGTCGGCAGCGCCGGTCTTCGCCGTGCTCGCCCTCGTCGTGGCCGTCGCCCTCGCGCTCGTCGGATGGGGGGTGCTGCACAGCGTGCGCCTGGATGCGGCGGAAGCGCGGCTGGACGAGGCGATCGAGCAGGCCATCGCCGAGCAGGGCATCGAGTTGTGCGCCTGCGGGCACACGCACGACCCGAACGAACTGCTCGTCACCGACGCCGAGCCGTGCGCGCACGACGGCACCGGCGCGACCTGCTCGCACGACTGCCCGACCTGCGTGCTCGCGGCGTTGCGCCCGTCCCAGTCTGAATAGTCAGGCGGTGCCGGCGAGCAGGCCGTAGCGCACCGCATCGTGCAGCGCCAGCCAGGACGCCTCGATGACGTTGCCGTGCACGCCGACGGTCGTCCACTCCTGCGCGCCGTCCGAGGTCTCGATCAGCACCCGTGTCACCGCCTCGGTGCCGTGCTTGCCGGGCATGATGCGCACCTTGTAATCCGACAGCTCCAGGTCAGCCAGCCGCGGATAGGGCCCGGTGAGCGCCTTGCGCAGCGCCAGGTCGAGCGCGTTGACCGGACCATTGCCCTCCTCGGTGGAGATCACCCGCGCCCCGTCGGCGACCACCTTCACCGTCGCCTCGCTGACCATCCGACCGTCCTCGCGGCGATCGACGATGACCCGGTACGACTCGACGGTGAACAGGTCGGACTGCTCGCCCAGCTCGTCGCGCAGCAGCAGCTCGAACGACGCGTCGGCCGCCTCATAGGACCAGCCGTCGGCCTCGCGCTGCTTGACTCGCTCGACGACCTTGCCGACGACGTCGGGACGCGACGTCACGTCGACGCCGAGTTCGCCCGCTTTCAGCTCCACGGATGCGCGCCCGGCCATCTCGGTGACCAGGATCCGTTGCACGTTGCCGACGAGCATCGGGTCGAGGTGGTTGTACATCTCCGGCGCGACCTTGATCGCCGAGGCGTGCAGCCCCGCCTTGTGAGCGAACGCTGCCGCGCCCACGTACGGCGCATGCGTGTCGGGCGCGAGGTTGGCGATCTCGGCGATGGCGTGCGACACGCGCTGCATCTCACCCAGGCAGTCCTCGGGTAGGACGTCGAGTCCCAGCTTGGTCACCAGCCCGCCGATCACCGAGAAGATGTTGGCGTTGCCGGCGCGTTCGCCGTAGCCGTTCGCTGTTCCCTGGACGTGGCTCACTCCGGCATCCACCGCGGCGAACGTGTTCGCGACCGCGCAGCCGGTGTCGTCCTGGGTGTGGATGCCCAGCCGGATACCCGCGCGGGCTCGAACATCGGCGACGGTCGCGTGCACCCGCATCGGCAGCATGCCGCCGTTGGTGTCGCAGAGCACGCCGACCTCGGCGCCCGCATCGGCAGCAACGTCGAGCAGCCGGACGCCGTAGTCGCGGTCGAGCTGGTAGCCGTCGAAGAAGTGCTCGCAGTCGACGAACACGCGCCGTCCCTCGGCCCGCAGGAACGCGACGGTGTCACGCACCATCGCCAGGTTCTGCTCGTGCGTTGTGCGCAGCGCCCGTTCGACGTGCCACACCGACGACTTCGCGACCAGGCACACAACCGAAGTCCGTGCGTCGAGCAGAGCGCGGACCTGAGGGTCGTCCTCGACATTGACGCCGGCCTTGCGCGTGGAGCCGAACGCGACCAGCACTGCGTTCTTCAGCGCCAGTTCGCCGTCGGCGGCGCGCCCGAAGAACTCGGTGTCCTTGGGCATCGCGCCCGGCCAGCCGCCCTCGATGAACCCGACGCCGAGCTGGTCCAGCAGCCGGGCGACGGCGAGCTTGTCGGTCACCGAATAGGTGATGCCCTCGCGCTGCGCCCCGTCGCGCAGGGTGGTGTCGAAGACGTGGAACTCATCGGTCTGCATCGTTTCGTCCTTCGTGGAGTTCGCTGGGAACAAACAAAAGACCCCCGCCGGAAGGCGAAGGGTCTGCGCGTCGGAATCGAACTGGGCCGACGCGCTACTCGATAATGATCGAGGAGAAGTGCACGGACCGAGTGTGCCACAGCGCGACCCGTCCCCGCGAGTGGCGAGTTCGCCGCCGAGTGGTGACTGGTAGCTCGCCACTCGGCGTGAAAGTCGCCACTCGCGCAGGACGAGGCAGCGATCAGCCGGCGGCCGCCTTGGCCAGCCGCTCACCGATCTCGCTCGTCGAACCCGGCTGCTGCCGGTCGCGCGCGGCCAGGTCAGCCGCGACGGCCGCCTCGACCCGCTGCGCCGCTTCGTCCTCGCCGAGATGGGCGAGCAGCATCGACACCGAGAGGATCGCCGCGCTCGGGTCAGCCGTGCCCTGCCCGGCGATGTCCGGCGCCGATCCGTGCACCGGCTCGAACATCGACGGGTTGCAGTGGCTCACGTCGAGATTGGCGCTTGCGGCCAGGCCGATGCCACCGGCGATCGCGGCCGCGAGATCAGTGATGATATCGCCGAACAGGTTGTCGGTGACGATAACGTCATAGCGACCCGGATCGGTCACCAGGTAGATCGTTGCGGCGTCCACGTGGTGGTACGCGACGGTGACATCCGGGAACTGCGCGCTCACCCGTTGCATTGTGCGAAACCACAGGTCTCCGGCGTAGGTGAGCACGTTGGTCTTGTGCACCAGCGTCAGGTGCTGGCGTGGACGGGCGGACGCCCGGGCGAACGCGTCGCGGACCACGCGCTCGATGCCGAAGGCGGTGTTCACGCTGACCTCGGTGGCGATCTCCTGTGGTGTGCCCGTGCGCAGCACTCCGCCGTTGCCGGCGTACGGGCCCTCGGTCCCCTCGCGGACCACGACGAAGTCGATCGGCGGTTCGCCGGCGAGTGGCGTCGCGACACCGGGGTAGAGCTTGGCCGGGCGCAGGTTGACATGCTGGTCGAGCTCGAAGCGCAGCCGCAGGAGCAGCCCGCGTTCTAGGACTCCGGACGGTACCGACGGATCGCCCACCGCGCCGAGCAGGATCGCGTCCTGCCGGCGCAACTCGTCGAGCACCGAATCGGGAAGCGTCTCGCCGGTGCGGTGCCAGCGCGCCGCGCCGAGGTCGTAGTGCGTCGCATCGACACCGGGCAGCACCGCGTGGAGCACCCGCACCGCCTGTTCGGTGACCTCGATGCCGATTCCGTCGCCCGGGATGACCGCCAATCTCATGCGGACGAGCTTAATGCCGCGGCTTCGTCGTATCTCGGCAGCTCCTTCATCCGCCGCAGCGGCGAGAAGAAAACAGGTAGCAAAGCGATGATGCCGCCGATCGCCGCGACCAGCAGGGTGGGCCGCACTCCAAGCGTCGAGCCGAGGACGCCGCCGAGGAACGCGCCGAGCGGGATCGTCCCCCACACGAAGAAGCGCATCGTCGCGTTCATCCGGCCGAGCAGGTGCGGAGGCGTCAGGCCCTGCCGGAAGCTCACCTGGGTGATGTTGTAGACGACGACCGCCGCCGACATCACCAGCAGCGCGGCGGCAAGCAGTCCGAGCGTCCAGTCGCGGTGCACGAACGGGACGACGAACGCGGACGGGATGCTCACCAGGATGCTCATCCAGATCGTCGGGCCCTGCCCTAGGCGCATCGCGATCCGCGATGCCACGAGTGAGCCGACCAGGCCGCCGATCGCCGCGATCGACGTGAACAGCCCGATCACGCCCGCCGACAGGTGCAGCTGGCGGGCCAGCAGGATGTAGAACAGCGGCAGCTCGAGGTTGCTGAACAGGTTGGCCGACCCGGTGCACATGGCGATGCGGCGCAGCAACCGGTTGCTGACGACGAAGCGCAGGCCCTCGCCGATCTCGCGCGCGAGGTTGCGGTCGGGTTTGCGTTCCAGCTTCGGCGGCCGCGCCCGGATAGCCCCGACCCAGGCCGCCGACCAGAGGAAGCTCACCGCGTCGATGAGCACGGCGTACGGCGCCGTGAAGATCTGGATCAGCACGCCGCCGAGTCCCGGACCGGCGATCTGCGACACCGACTCGCTGGCCTGCAGCTTCGAGTTGCCCTCGACCAGCGCCTCGCGATCGACGAGCGCGGGCAGGTAGGACTGGTATGCGACGTCGAAGAACACCGTGCTGACACCGGTGAGCAAGGCGACGACGTAGAGCTGGCCGATGGTGAGCACGCCGAGCAGTTGGGCCAGCGGGATCGAACCGAGCGCGGCCGCTCGGATCAGGTCGTTGACGATCAGCACCCAGCGGAAACGCATCCGGTCGACCCAGGCTCCCGCCGGCAGGCCGATGACCAGGAACGCGAGCATCTCGAAGGTCGCGAGCAGGCCGACCTCGAACGTCGACGCGTGCAGCACGAGGATCGCGACCAGCGGCAACGCGAGCTGACTGACGAATGTCCCGAACTGGCTAACGGTCTCGCCGACCCACAACCGGCGGAAGTCCAGGTGGTGCCACAGCCCGCCGCGCCGCCTCACGACTTCGACGGGCGTCGGCAGATCGGTCACGCCGTCCAGGTTGCGCCAAGTGATTGGGAAATGTCAATCACTTATGCTGAGCCGGTGACGCGACGACCGGCGAAGCCAGCGCGCACGCTACCGCAGCACCGCCAGGCTACCGACGAGGAAGCCCGCGCCCTCGCTTCGACGCTGCGGATGCGCATCCTGCGGGTGTGCCTCGACGAGGCGCACTCGAACAAGGAGATCGCCGAGGCGCTGGGGCGCGATCCCGCAACCACGCTGCACCACGTCCGGCGCCTGGTCGACACCGGCTTCCTGCAACCGCAACCGCCGAGGCGGGGGGCCCGGGGATCGCGCGAGAAGCCCTATCTCGCCACCGGCAAGTCGTGGGGGATCAGCACCCCGGGCAAGGACCGCGTCCTCATCGACGCCTTCCTGGAGGAGGTCGCACTCGTACCGGTCGGCGACGTGATCACGGCCCGGCTCGGGCTGCGCCTGACCCTCGAGCACAAGGACGAGCTGGAGGCGCGCCTGATCGCCGTGCTCGAGGAGTTCCGCGCGCTAAGCGACGCGGGATCGACCGGTGACGCCTGGTCGGTCTTCCTGGCGATGCACCCCGACCCAAACCGTCCCTGACCGCCCCGCCCGTTTTTTTCCGCGCCGGGGACGGACAGCCGTCAGCGGGCGGCTGTGCCCTCGGTGTAGTCGTCGGCGGGGGCGTCCGATCTGATCCACGCCATCAGCCCGCGCAGCTTGCGGCCGACGTTCTCGATCGGGTGCTGCTCGCCCTCGGCCCGAAGTTTCTTGAACTCCGGAGCGCCTGCATCCTGGTCAGCGATGAAGCGCGCCGCGAACGAGCCGTCCTGGATCTCGCGCAGGATGGTCTGCATGTTCTCCTTGACGTGCGGGTCGAGCACGCGCGGGCCGGAGACGTAGTCGCCGTACTCGGCGGTGTCCGACACCGACCAGCGTTGCTTCGCGATGCCGCCCTCGTACATCAGGTCAACGATCAGCTTCAGCTCGTGCAGGCACTCGAAATAGGCGATCTCCGGCGCATAGCCCGCCTCGATCAGCACCTCGAAGCCGTACATCACCAGCTGGGACGCGCCGCCGCAAAGCACCGCCTGCTCACCGAACAGGTCGGTCTCGGTCTCCTCGGTGAACGTAGTCCGGATCGCACCGGCGCGCGTGCCGCCGATCGCCTTGGCGTAGGACAGCGCGAGATCAAAGGCCGAACCGGACGCGTCCTGCTCGACGGCGACGAGCACGGGAACCCCCTTGCCGTCGACGAACTGGCGCCGCACCAGGTGGCCCGGACCCTTCGGCGCGACCATCGCGACATCCACGCTCGGGGGCGCCTTGATGTAGCCGAAGCGGATGTTGAAGCCGTGCCCGAAGAAGATCGCGTCGCCGTCCTTGAGGTTCGGCTCGATCGCCTCGGCATAGAGCTTGCGCTGCGCCGGGTCGGGCGCGAGCACCATGATCAGGTCCGCCTCGGCCGACGCCTCGGCCGGAGCAAGGACGCGCAGTCCCTCGTCCTCGGCCCGGGCCCGGCTGCGCGAGCCCTCCGGCAGGCCCACGCGCACATCCACCCCGGAGTCGCGCAGCGACAGCGCGTGTGCATGTCCCTGGCTGCCGTAGCCGAGCACCGCGACCTTGCGCCCCTGGACGAGGGCCAGGTCGGCGTCGTCGTCGTAGAAGATCTCCACTGCCATATCGGGTTCCTTCTCGGTTAGGCGCTGCGGTCCACTGTGCGCAGCGCAGCCTGGGTCATCGACTTGGCGCCGCGGCCCAGCGCGACCATGCCGGACTGAACCATCTCGCGGATGCCGTATGGCTCAAGCATGCCCAGCATGGCCGCGAGTTTGTCCGGACGGCCGGTGAGTTCGATCGTCAACGCCTCGGGACCGACATCGGCGACCTTGGCGTGGAACAGCTCGACGATTTGCAGCACGTCGCGCCGGCTCGCCTCGTCGGCCTTGACCTTGACGAGCAGCAACTCGCGCTGCACCGCCTGCTTCTCTTCCAGCTCGACGATCTTCAGCACGTTGATCAGCTTGTTCAGCTGCTTGGTGACCTGCTCGAGCGCGGATCCCTCAACGCTGACCACGATCGTGATGCGGGAGACCTCCGCGTGCTCGGTCGGCCCGACCGCGAGCGACTCGATGTTGAACCCGCGCCGGCTGAACAGGCCCGCCACCCGGACCAGGACACCGGGCTTGTTCTCGACCAGCACCGAGAGGGTGTGAATGCTCATGCCCGTCCTCGCTTCGCTCCGGGCGGACATGCGGAGACGCTGGGCCCATTGCTCGCTCGGCAAGCTTCGCTCATCTCACTCGCGTCCTTCACTCGTCTCCGAAGACCGGTCGGATCCCCCGCGCCGCGAGGATGTCGTTGTTGGACGTGCCGGCGGCGACCATCGGCCACACCATGGCGTCCTTGCCGACCGTGAAGTCGACAACGACGGGACGATCGTCGATCGACATGGCCTTCTCGACGGTTGCGTCGACGTCCGCGGCACTCTCGCAGCGCATCCCGACGCAACCCAGCGCGTCAGCAAGCTTGACGAAGTCCGGGATACGCTGCACCTCGCTCGCATGGGTGCCCAGATTTGTCTGGCTGTAGCGCGCGTCGTAGAACAGTGCCTGCCATTGCCGGACCATGCCGAGGTTGCCGTTGTTGATGACCGCGACCTTGATCGGAAAGCCCTCGATGGCGCACGTGGCCAGCTCCTGATTGGTCATCTGGAAGCAGCCGTCGCCGTCGATCGACCACACGGTCTTGTCCGGACAGGCCGCCTTCGCGCCCATCGCCGCCGGGACCGAGTAGCCCATCGTGCCGAGGCCGCCGGAGTTGAGCCAGGTGTACGGGTGCTCGTAGCCAATGAACTGCGCTGCCCACATCTGGTGCTGGCCGACACCGGCGACGTAGATCGCCTCCGGGCCACTGATCGCGCCGATCCGCTCGATCACGTACTGCGGCGCGAGCGAACCGTCGGCCGGCTCGTCGTAACCGAGCGGGTAGGTCTCGCGCCATCCGTCGACCTGTTTCCACCAGCCGGTGAGGTCGGCGCGGCGCCCATCGTGGAACTCGGCCGTGACGGCCGGGACGAGCTCGCGCAGCACCTCGCGCACATCGCCGACGATCGGCACGTCCGCCGCGCGGTTCTTGCCGATCTCGGCCGGGTCGATGTCCGCGTGGATGATCTGAGCGAGAGGCGCGAAACTGTCCAGCCGGCCGGTCACCCGATCGTCGAAGCGGGCGCCCAGGGTGATCAACAGATCGGCCTTCTGCAGCGCCGTCACCGCGGCGACGCTGCCATGCATCCCCGGCATGCCCAGGTGCTGCCGGTGGCTGTCCGGGAACGCACCGCGCGCCATCAGGGTGGTGACCACGGGGATGCCGGTGAGCTCGGCGAGGGTATGCAGCTCGTCGGTGGCCCGTCCCTTGAGCACCCCCCCGCCGACATAGAGCACCGGGCGCCGCGACTCGCAGATCAGCCGGGCAGCCTCGCGGATCTGCTTGCCGTGCGGGCGGGTCACCGGCTTGTACCCGGGCAACTCCAGGCGCGGCGGCCAGGCGAAGCTGGTCCGTTCCTGAAGCACGTCCTTGGGCAGGTCGACCAGCACCGGGCCGGGACGTCCGGTCGAGGCGAGGTGGAAGGCCTCGGCGATGGCCTGCGGGATCCGGACCGCGTCCTGTACCAGGAAGTTGTGCTTGGTGATCGGCAAGGTGATCCCGGAGATGTCGGCTTCCTGGAAGGCGTCCGTGCCGATCTGGGCACGGCCGACCTGTCCCGTGATGGCGACCATCGGCACTGAGTCCATGTAGGCGTCCGCGATCGGGGTGACCAGGTTGGTGGCCCCGGGACCCGAGGTCACCATGCATACACCGACCTTGCCCGATGCCTGCGCGTACCCCGTTGCCGCGTGCCCGGCGCCCTGCTCATGGCGGACCAGGACGTGCCGGACTCGGGTGGAATCGAACAGGGGGTCGTACGCGGGCAGGATCGCGCCGCCGGGGATGCCGAAGATGATGTCGGCGCCGACCTCCTCGAGCGAGCGGACGAGGGACTGGGCCCCGGTGACCGACTCGGTCATGCTCCACCTCTTTTCGGTACTGGCATCAAAAAGCCCCTCGTGCATTGGCACGAAGGGCTGGCGCGTCGGTCGAGGCGAGGCCCCGTCAGACGCGCCGGCGAACGAGTACGAGCTTGTGCATGCGGCAGACCATACACGCCTGTCCGAACCCGATTCAACGAAGCGGGACCGCCGTCCCGCATGTTGAGACGCCGGAGTTACCCGCAGACCGCGCCCTGCGCCGCCGAGCCGACGAGCTTCGCATACTTTCCCAGCACGCCGTAGTTGAAACGCTGCGGCAGCGGCTTCCACGCCGCACGTCTTCGCTCCAGCTCCGCTTCGTTCACGACCAGGTCTAGCGTCCGCGCAGCCATGTCCAGGCAAATCCGGTCGCCGTCCTCGACCAGCGCGATCGGGCCGCCGAAGGCCGCCTCGGGGGCGACATGGCCGACGCACAGCCCGGTCGTCCCGCCGGAGAAGCGCCCGTCGGTCAGCAGCAGGACGTCTTTGCCCAGGCCGGCACCCTTGATCGCACCGGTGATGGCGAGCATCTCGCGCATCCCCGGTCCGCCCTTGGGGCCCTCCCAGCGGATCACCACGACATCCCCGGCCTCGAGGCGGCCAGCGGCGAGCGCCTCCATCGCCGGCTGCTCTCGGTCGAAGACCCGCGCGGTGCCGTCGAATCTCTCGGCGTCCAGGCCCGCGCTCTTGACCACCGCGCCCTCCGGAGCCAGCGAACCGCCCAGGATCGTCAGGCCGCCGGTCTGGTGGATCGGGTCGTTGAGCGCATGGATGATCTTGCCGTCAGGATCCGGTGGGGCGATCAGCTCCAGGTTCTCGGCCATCGTCCGCCCGGTGACGGTGAGGGCGTCGCCGTGCAGCAGCCCGGCGTCGAGCAGCGCGCGCAGCACCACTGGGACGCCGCCGATGCGGTCCACGTCGGCCATCACGTAGCGTCCGAACGGCTTCACGTCGGCCAGGTGCGGCACCCGGTCGCCGATCCGGTTGAAGTCATCGAGGCTCAGCTCGACATGCGCCTCGTTGGCGATCGCCAGCAGGTGCAGGACGGCGTTGGTCGAGCCGGCCAGCGCCATGACCACCATGATCGCGTTCTCGAACGCTTCGCGGGTCAGGATGCTGCGCGCGGTGATCCCGGCGTCCACCAGGTGCACGGCCGCCTCGCCGGAGCGCTCGGCATAGTGGTCGCGGCGCGCATCAGGCGCAGGTGGCGCTGCGCTGCCGGGCAGCGACATGCCCAGCGCCTCGGCTGCGCAGGCCATCGTGTTGGCGGTGTACATGCCGCCGCACGCGCCCTCGCCCGGGCAGACCGCCTTCTCGACCTCGGTGACCTCGTCGCGCGTCATCCGCCCGGCCAGGCACGCCCCGACCGCCTCGAACGCGTCGATGATCGTGATGTCGCGGCCCTGGTAGCGGCCCGGAAGCGTCGATCCCGCGTAGAGGAACAGCGCCGCCACATCGAGCCGGGCGGCGGCCATGAGCATGCCCGGAAGCGACTTGTCGCAGCCGGCGAGCAGCACTGCCCCGTCGAGCTGCTCGGCGCGAAACACCGTCTCGACCGAGTCGGCGATGACCTCGCGCGAGACCAGCGAGTAGTGCATGCCGTCATGGCCCATCGAGATGCCGTCGGACACCGAGATCGTCCCGAATTCGAGCGGGTACCCGTCCGCGCCGCGCACCCCTTCCTTGGCTCGCTTCGCAAGGCGGGCGAGCGAGAGGTTGCACGGGGTGATCTCGTTCCACGACGACGCGACGCCGATCTGCGGCTTGCGCCAGTCGTCGTCGCCCATGCCCACCGCGCGGAGCATGCCGCGGGCCGCGGCGCGCTCGACGCCGTCGGTGACGATCGTGCTGTGCGGTTTGCGGTGCGCTCGCCCAGGCCGGCTCTCGGTCACGCTGAAAACACTACGGCTACCGTGGCGGCATGTCCTCGGCCGAACCCGGCGCCGTGGTGCCGCCACGCGTGTTCCGGCTGCCTCGGCTGACCTACCTGGTCGTGCTGTTCCTGCTGTTCTCGACGTTTCCGCTCGCCGTTGCCTCGTCCGCCGACCAGCTCTCCCGCCCGACGGTCGGACCGCGGCTCGTCCTGCTCCTCATCCCACTGCTGGCCGCCGTGTTCATCGCACGAACCGCCACGGTCGCCGACTCGTCCGGCCTGGTAGTTCGGGCCCTGTTCGGCAGCAAGCAGCTCGGGTGGGACGAGGTACGCGGGCTCTCGCTCAGCGGGCGCGCGGTGTACGCGGTACTGGGCAGCGGCGCGGTACGGCTGCCGTGTGTGCGCACCGCCGATCTCGCGGCGCTGTCCAAGGCGAGCGGCGGACACCTGCCCGAACTGCCCGAACCGACGCCGAAGTACGCGCCCTCGCGCCGCCGCCGCTGATCAGTAGCTGTCCCCGACGACGTTGACCAGGTCCTCACCGGCGACGAAGCGGGCTATCTGCTCGCGGACCAGCCGATTGCCGCGCTTGGCCCAGCCCGTCGTCCCGCCACCGACATGCGGCGTGATCAGGACGTTCGGCGCGCGCCAGAGCGGATGGTCGGCGGGCAGCGGCTCGGGGTCGGTGACGTCCAGAAATGCCGAGAGGCGCCCGGCCTCGAGTTCGGCAAGCAGCGCGTCGGTATCGACGATCGTGCCCCGAGAGATGTTGACCACCATGGCGCCGTCGGGCAGCGCTGCCAGGAACCGTGCGTCGACTAGGTGGTGCGTCTCGTCGGTGTGTGGCAGCGACACGACGACGATGTCGTGCTCGGGCAGCAGGGTAGGCAACTCGTCGATCGCGCGGATGCCGTCGCGGGCGCTGCGAGCCACGAACGTGCACACGGCGTCGAACACGCGCACCGCGGCAGCGACCCGGCGGCCGATATCGCCGGCGCCGAGGATCAGCACCCGTTTGCCGTCGAGATCGTCGCTGTGCGACGGACTCCAGCGGCCGGCGTGCTGCTCGTCGTGGAAGTGCGGCAGCTCGCGCAGCAGACTCAGCAGTCCGGCCACCGCGAGCTCGGCGGTCGAGCCGCCGTGTACGCCGCGTCCGTTGCACAACGTGACGCCGTCCGGGACGAGCGGCAGCCACGGCTCGACACCGGCGGAGAGCAACTGGATCACCCGCAGGTTCGGCATCCGGGCCAGCGCGCGCTCGGCCAGCGGACCGGCCATGTACTCGCCCACCAGGAACTCGGTGTCCTCGATGCCCTCCGGCGGGTCCCCGTGTCCCGTCCAGATCAAAATCTTGACGCCGGCGGGCAACTCGGCCGCCATCGCCTCGCTGGGCAGACAGACAGTGCTCACCGGACCAGGCTACTTACGCCTCGACAGGCACACTGTAGGGATGGGGAGGCCGCCGGCCGCCGTCTTGGCGGCCACCGCCGTACTGCTGCTTGCTGCCTGCGGAGCGGGTGCCACCGCCAGCGAGCCCACCTGGCGACCCAAGCCGTCGTTCACCGGCGAGAACGCGAATCCCGGCCCGCGCCAGCCCGTCCAACCGCATCAGGGCGGCCCGCCCGCTCGATCCGGCCGACCCGGGGCACCGAGCGGGTCCGGCACCAAGACGGATCCCGCGGTTGTGGCGACCAACCTCACCACCCCGACCGGCATCGCAATCATGCCCGACAACACCGCGCTGGTCGGCGAGCGCACGACCGGGCGCATCCTTCGTGTGCGGCCGCTCGCGGGCCGACCGGTCACGACAGTGCGGACGATCACCGGCCTCAGCACTGTCGGCGGCGGCGGCCTGCTCGACCTCGCGCTGTCGCCGAACTACGTCGAGGACAATCTGATCTTCGCCTACCTGACCTCTCCGGCCGACAACCGTGTGGTCGACTTCACCCTCACCGGACCGGTCACACCGGTGGTCACCGGCATCCCGCGCGGACGCTCCGACAACACCGGACGTATCGCCTTCGCCGCCAACGGCGACCTGCTGATCGGCACCGGCGATGGCGGACGGGCCGCGGACGCAGCGAGCCCGAACAGCCTCGCCGGCAAGGTGTTGCGGGTGACCGACATCGGAACGCCCGCCGCCGGCAACCCGAGCCCGGGCTCGCGTGTCTACACCAGCGGACATCGCGTCGTCGACGGACTGTGCACCTCGACGGACTCGACGTCGGTCTTCGAGGTCGAGACCCGCCCGCGCGATGCGGCCGACCCGATCAACCTGCTCGAGCCCGGTGCGTCCTATGGCTGGCCGCAGCCGGGCAGTGCCTATCGCGGACCGGCGAACGCCGTGCCGGACAGCGCCCGCTCCCCGGGGGGGTGTGCCGTACTAAGCCGTCGCCTCTACGTCACCTCGCGCGACGGCAGCGAGCTGCTGTCGGCGCGAATCGGTCCTTCGACGCGGGGCCGGCCGACGATCGGCGCCTACGCCGTCGCGCTGCGCAAGAGGTACGGGCGGCTGCTCACGGTGGTCGCTGCCGGCGACGGCGCGCTCTGGCTCACCACCACGAACCGGGACGGGGCCGGGCGTCCGGTCGCCGACGACGAGCGGGTGCTGCGGATAGTCCCGTCCGGCGGCTCGGCACACGACCGGACCTGATGTCCTACCCGCGGGTGCCGCTGCGCGCGATGCGGCTCGATCCCGCTGCGGTCCTCGCCCTGCGTGCCGCCCGTCCCGCCGGGTCGTTCTTCGAGGTCGAGTTCAACGCGGCCGGGCGCGGGTGGGTCGCGCTGGCGGCGTTGGGACGCGACCGGATGGCGCTACTGCGCCGCACCGGGGTGGCTCGGCGGGCCATCGCACGTCCGGCCGCCTGCGTGCCCGGCGACATCCCGCTGCCCGTGACCGCGTCGATCGACCTGCTCGGGCTGAGCGCCCGGATCCTCTCCCCTGTGCTTGCTGCGGTCGCGCTTGCCGGAGTCGTGCCGATGCTGGACGACGAGCAGATGTGGACGCGCGGAAACCGGCCGCTGGCCGTGACCGGCGCGTCCGGGCGGCAGGTCGCCGGCGCCGTGGACGCCGCGCAAGCGCTGTACGCGGGCGTGGTGCAGCCGGTGCTGATCCCCCTCGTCGCCGCCTACCGGCAGGAGTTCGGCGTCTCGCCACGAGTGCTCTGGGGCGATGTCGCGTCGGCGCTCAACGGCGCGGCCACCGTCCTCGAAGCGTCCGGGCTGGAGCAGCGCATCCCGGTGTCGCCGATCGTCGTCGCGCTGTTGGGGATCGGCGAGCTCGGCGGTACGGCCCGGTCGCTGCCGCCAGGCTTCGTGCGCAACAGCTGCTGCCTGTACTACCGCGTTCCGGGGGGCCGGCTCTGCGGGGACTGCGTGCTGGCGCGCTAAGCCGCGTCACCTGGCGTCCGGCAAGCACGTCGATGATCTGCCCGTCCACGTGCACGGCTGTTGATCACAGCTCGCGCTCGCGCACCGTGCGGCGAATCTGGTCGATGTTGTCGCGCAGCATGTCGGAAACGAGTTCGTCAGTACGCGGATCGGCCAGCATCTCGAAGATGATCCGCATCGACGCCTCGGTGACCTCGGCGATGATCCGGTCATGGAAGGGCACCAGGCCGATGGCCCTGCCGCTTGGATCGTCCTTGATCTTCTCGGCGATCATGTCCTTGAGCTCCTCCCGGTTCTCCTCGAGCGCCGAGGCGATGTTGCGGGTGTAATTCCCGGTACGCAGGACATCGGCGACCTCGTCGAGGACAGCGATGGTGATCGGTCGCTTGATGACGGCGACGATGCGGTCGGACGTGCGGTTGACCAGGCTCACCGCGAACGGCTCGCGCAGGCCGCGCCGCACCATCGACCGTCCGACGAAGGCGGCGGCGACCGAGAGCACGATCAGCCCGACGAGAATGGCAACGGTCCAGCCGCTAGCCGTGTGCGGCAGCGCACGATCGAGCGGAGCGTGCGGCAGCGCGCGGATCATGGGGTCGATCCTGCTCGTCCGCGGCGGTTTCGACGCCGAATCGGGACGGCCACGCCGATGCCGACGAGGACCACCAGGACCGCAAACACCTCGACGATCCCGATCGGGAGGCCGGGATCCGAGTTGCGCACCGGGCTGCCGGTGATCGTCCTGGGAGTGGTGGCCGTGGCCGAAGGAGACGAGGTCGAGGAGAGCGGAAGTGGTGGCAGCGCAAGCTGGTAGACGGCACTTGCCCGGCCCTCGGAGTCGAGCAACAGGTGCGCGCCGTCGAAGCAGACGCCCTCTCCCTGTGGCTGTCGCGGGAGGGCCAGCCGCGTCGGCGGGGCATGCAGCACGCGGGCAAGGTCGCCCTGGCGGACCGTCCAGAGATAGGCGTCGGTGTAGGTGCGCACCACGAGGAGGCTCCCGTCGCGCGAGATGGCGGCGCCGGTCGCGGCCAGCTCGCCGAACGGCGCGAACGGGCCGGGCGTGCCGGTCAGCCGGAACCGGATCGTCGCGACCCTGCGGAGCCTCGACGCTCCCGGCGCGGCGGGCGCGCGATAGACCTGCGATACACCGCTCAGCGACTTGGTGATCACGTACGGCACGCCGCGCGGCGACACCGCGAGCGACTCCGCGTCGACCGGGCCGCTCGGATAACGCAGGCGCCACACCTGGGGCCGGCGCGTCCGGTGCGTGCCGGGTGACACCTGTGGCTCGTCGACGCGGTAGATCGTGACGCTGGCGCGGGCCCCGGTGTTGTCGCCGATGTCGGCGAGCCACACCGACGGGCTGCCCCGTGCGTCGCGAGTGACGGCGATGTCCTCCAAGTCGACGTTCTGCGCCGCCGGGACGGTGTATTGCGCCAGCATTCGGCCGGTGCGCCGGTCGAGGGCGAAGAAGCGGGCGGTGTCGCCGCTGTCATTGTGCACGTACAGCACGCCGGGCGACGCGATGCCCGCGGCAATGCCGCTGAGCTCGACCAGGCGCGGGTCGTGCAGCCGGAACAGCGGCGCCGGATCAGCCTTGGCGTCCGACATCCAGAAGGTGACCAGCAGCACCACCGCGAGGCCGACACCGAGCCGCTCGGCCACCCGATAGGTTGATCGGGTCTTCCCCGCGCGTGCTCCCCTGGGACCCCGAAAACCGAACATCAGCGGGGAAAACGTGATCGGGTTGGTGCGGGCTAGCACGCCACTCACGCCAGCCATTCCAGCGACTGCCCGTGCGGGCCGGTGAGCGCCACGGGCGCACCGTCGCA
Organism: Actinomycetota bacterium; assembly: GCA_030948475.1. GTDB lineage: Bacteria > Actinomycetota > Actinomycetes > Mycobacteriales > Jatrophihabitantaceae > JALZAI01. The sequence continues at coordinate 5,007 of JALZAI010000147.1, read as the reverse complement.
GGCGAGGACGAAGCACGACCGCCCGCTGCCGATCTGCGCGGTGCCGGCGAGGACGCCCGGCGCCTCGTTGGACAGCCAGCATGGTGGGCGCTCCACTGCGCGGACGATGTCTGCGAAGCGAATGCGGTCGGCGACACCCAGGTACGCGAGCACCGCGGAGTGCAACAGCACGAACGTCGCCTCGGGCGGCACCTGCGCGACCAACGAGGGCAGATCGGTCAGCAGGTCGCCGCGTCGATCCGCGGGCTCCGCGCGAGCGATCTGGACGGCGCCGCGCAGCAGGTCGAAACGATCATGCTGCTCGGGCCAGATCAGCGACTCCAGCCAGCGAACATCCTCGTCGTCGCGCACGTCGAGCGGATTCAGATCCAGCCCGGCGCGCCACGCCACCTCCGGCACTCGGCCCGGCAGCAGCACAGGCCCAGTTACGGTACAGCTGAATTCGACCGGTCCGGTGCCGACGCGGTGCTCACCGTCGTCGGTCAAGTAGCGGTAGGCGTAGCGGTCGGGGTACAGGCACAGACCCGCGGACGCCCCGATCTCCAACAACGCCAGCGGTTGTGGCAGCGCCGAGAGCACCGGCAGCAGAGTCGCGCAGCGACGCGGTTCGTTGGTCTGCGTGCGACGCTGCAGCATCGTCGCCGAAAGCTGGTCCCACCGGGCCAGCACGAACGCACGGAACGTGGGATACGAGTCGACCGGGCCATCCAGAAAGCGGACTGCGGCGAGCAGCAGGTTGGGTTGACGCTTCGGCGGCGGCAGCGTGTCCAGCAGTGCCAGCACGTCCGGGTCGTCCGCCACCCCGAGGCAGAGCCGCTCATACGACGGCGAGACGCCACGCACGCCGCACTCGACCATCTGCAGGTATCGCGCGGAGGTCGTGCTGCCGTCCTGCCCCGTCCAGTCCGACACGGGTTACCGGCCGAGGCGCTGCAACAGGATGTCCTTCACCGCCGCCGCATCGGCTTGGCCGCGGGTGGCCTTCATGACCGCGCCGACCAGCGCGCCGACGGCGGGTAGCTTGCCGCCGCGCACTTTCGCGGCGATGTCGGGATTGGCGGCGATCGCCTCGTCCGCAGCGGTCTCCAGCGCGCCCGAGTCGGAGACGCGTTTCAGCCCGCGCTCCGCCACGACGGTGTCGACGTCCGAACCGGTTTCGAGCACGCCGTCGACGACCTGCCGCGCCAGCGCCACCGACAGCGAGCCGTCCGCTACCAGCGCGATCAGCCGCGCGACGTGCGACGCTTCGATGCCGAGTTCGGACGCCTCGACCCCGCGCTCGTTGGCCTGCTGGGCCAGATAGCCGAGCCACCAGTTGCGCGCCTCGCCGATCGGCGCGCCGAGCCGGACAGTCTCACCGACCAGGTCCACGACACCCGCGTTGGTCAGCTGCACCATGTCCGCGGCACTGACCCCCAGCGCGTCGCGCATCCGGACGCGCCGGTCCGCCGGGAGCTCGGGCTGCCGCATATGCAACTGCTCTACCCACGCCCGGTCCGGAGCGATCGGAGCCAGGTCCGGCTCCGGGAAGTACCGGTAGTCGGTCGCCTCTTCCTTACTGCGGCCGGGACGGGTGTCGCCGCTCGTCTCGGAGAAATGCCGCGTCTCCTGCACGATCCGTTCACCCGCGTCCAGCAACGACGCCTGCCGCAGGATCTCCGAACGCACCGCCCGCTCGACCGAGCGCAACGAGTTGACGTTCTTGGTCTCGGTCCGGGTGCCCCACGCCTCGCCGGGCCGGTTCAGCGAGGTGTTCACGTCGCAGCGCAGCGAGCCCTGCTCCATGCGCACGTCGCTCACGCCGAGGGTGCGCAGGATGTCGCGCAGTTCGGTCACATACGCCTTCGCCACCTCCGGCGCCAGGTCACCCGTCCCTGGAACCGGCTTGGTCACGATCTCGACGAGCGGGATGCCTGCCCGGTTGTAGTCGACGAGCGAGTACTCGGCACCGTGGATGCGTCCGGACGTCCCAACGTGCGTGTTCTTCCCGGTGTCCTCCTCGAGGTGGACACGCTCGATGCCCACGCGGATCGTCTCGCCGCGCACCGCGACATCCAGGTAGCCCTCGGTGCACAGCGGCTCGTCGTACTGCGAGGTCTGGAAGTTCTTCGGCATGTCCGGGTAGAAGTAGTTCTTGCGCGCGAAGCGGCACCAGGGCGCGATGTCGCAGTGCAGCGCGAGGCCGATCCGGATGGTGGATTCAATCGCCATCTCATTGGCCACCGGCAGCGCACCGGGCAGTCCCAAGCAGACCGGGCAGGTCTGCGTGTTCGGCTCGGCACCGAATGTCGTCGAGCAGCCGCAGAACATCTTGGACGCGGTGCCGAGTTCGACGTGCGTCTCGAGCCCGATTACCGGCTCGTAGCGACTCAACACGTCGTGGTACGCCGCGGTCATGGCAACTCCGGTGGGACGAGGGCAGGTACTGCCGCCTCGAAAGCCGCGCCGACCCGGAAGCACCGGTCGTCCGCGAGCGCGGGCGCCATGATCTGCAGGCCTACCGGCAGCCCGTCCGACAAGCCGCTCGGGACGGAGATCGCGGGCGTCCCGGCGAGCGAGGCGGGCAGCGTGCACAGGTCGTTGACGTACATCGCCATCGGATCGTCCACCCGCTCGCCGATCCCGAAGGCAACGAACGGCGAGGTCGGCGAGACGAGCACGTCGGCCTGCTCGAACGCGGCCTCAAAATCGCGCACGATCAGCGTGCGCACCTTCTGTGCCTGCCCGTAGTACGCGTCGTAGTAGCCCGAGGACAGCGCGTACGTGCCGATCATGATGCGGCGCTTCACCTCGGCGCCGAAGCCTGCCTCGCGGGTGAGGGACATGACGTCCTCGAGCGAGTTCGTACCATCGTCGCCCACCCGCAGGCCGTAGCGCACCGCGTCGAAGCGGGCCAGGTTGGACGAGCACTCGCTGGGCGCGATCAGGTAGTAGGCCGCGAGCGCGTAGTCGAAGTGCGGGCAGGACACCTCGACCACTTCTGCGCCGAGGCCCTTCAGGGTGGTGACCGCGGACTCGAACGAGGAGAGCACCCCGGGCTGGTAGCCCTCCCCCCCGAGTTCGCGCACGACGCCGACGCGCACGCCGCGCAGGTCGGCGGCGCCGCCCTCGCGGGCGGCTGCCGCGGTGTCGAACCGCACCACCGGGATGGACGTCGAGTCGGCCGGGTCGTGCCCGTGCAGCACGTCGTAGAGCAGCGCGGCGTCGAGCACGGTGCGTCCGAACGGACCGGCCTGGTCCAGCGAGGACGAGAACGCGATCAGCCCGTAACGCGACACCGCGCCGTAGGTGGGCTTGAAACCGACGATGCCGGTGACCGCGGCCGGCTGGCGGATCGAGCCGCCGGTGTCCGTCCCGATTGCCAGGGGCGCCTCGAAGGCCGCGACCGCCGCGGACGAGCCGCCGGACGAGCCGCCCGGGATGCGGGCGAGATCCCACGGGTTGTGCGTCGGCCCGTAGGCGGAGTTCTCGGTCGACGAGCCCATCGCGAACTCGTCCATGTTGGTCTTGCCGAGCATGACGAGGCCGGCGTCCTTGGCGCGCCGGGTGATCGTCGCGTCGTACGGCGGCCGCCAGCCCTGGAGGATCCTGGACCCTGCCGTGGTGGGCAGACCGCGGGTGACGACGACGTCCTTCATCGCGAGCGGGACGCCGGCCAGCGGGCCGAGCTGGTCGCCGGCCGAGCGCTTCGCGTCGACGGACTTCGCTGCGTCGAGCGCACCGTCGGTGTCGACGTGCAGGAAGGCGTGCACCTGGGCGTCGACGGCCGCGATGCGGTCAAGGTGTGCCTGCGCGACCTCGAGCGCCGACACGTCCCCGTCCGCGATCTTGTCAGCGACTTCGGCCGCGCTCAGCCGGGTCAGCTCATTCATCAGCGCTCAGAATGCGGGGTACGCGGAACTTGTGATCCTCGACTGAGGGGGCGCCTGCGAGTACCGCGTCACGCGGCAGCGACGGTACGACCGTGTCGCTGCGCAGCACGTTCAACAGCGGGACGGCGTGGGTGGTCGGCGGGATGTCAGCGACCGCGACCTCGCCAACGCGCGCGACGGCACTCAGGATCACGTCCAGCTGCCCGGCGAACAGGTCGAGCTCCTCATCGGTAACCGCGAGGCGGGCCAATCTGGCCAGGTGGGCCACGTCCGCGCGTCCGATCCGACCGCTCGGTTCGGTTGCGCCACCCACGAGCGCTGAGTCTACGGTCGCCCGCCGCACCTGTTTTCCCTCCAGGTTGCCGCTTGGACGGCCGGCGTCCGGCGACAGCGAGGTAAAACGGTCGCAACCAGCCGCGCCGAGCACCCCGTAACCACGGCGACATACCGCTGCGGCACGCTGGGTGCGTGTCGTATCTGCTCCGGATCACCCTGCCCGACCGTCCCGGCGCGCTCGGTGCCGTGGCGACCGCGCTGGGCAACGTCGGCGCCGACATCCTCAGCCTGGACGTGATCCAGCGCGGACCCGGCATCGCGACCGACGACCTCGTCATCGAACTGCCCGCGGACAGGCTCGCCGACTCGCTCGTCTCGGCCGCGTCCACCGTGCCCGGCGTGCTGGTCGAGTCGATTCGTCCCTACGCCGGCCAGATCGACCCGCACCGCGAGCTGGAGCTGCTCGAGAGCCTGGCCGCGCACCCCGCCGAGTCGCTGGACCTGCTCGCCGACGGCGTCGCGCGGATCTTTCGGGCCGGCTGGGCGCTCGTGCTCGGCGAGCCGGGCCTGGGCCGGGCCCGGATACTGGCCGCGGGAAGCTCTGCACCCGAGGTCGAGGCGCTCGCGGTGCCGTGGTGGCCGCCCCGGCCGGCACGCGCGCTCACCGTCGAGGGAGGCTGGGCGCCACCGGACTGGGACCGGCTCGGTACCGAACTCGCGGTCGCGCCACTCGGCAAGGGCGCACTGCTCATCGGCCGGCCGGCGCTGCACTGGTTGCCCTCCGAGCTGGTCCGGCTGCAGCACCTCGCCGCCGTCGCGGCCTCGGTGACGGCGAGCTGACGGTGGCATCGAAGCACTG
>JALZAI010000136.1 GCA_030948475.1 Actinomycetota bacterium | reverse complement strand
GCCGCACTCCCACAACCCTCACCCTCTACGCCTTCGACGACAGCGGCCACCACAGTCAAGGCACCAACATCGTGATCGGCAACGCCTAGTGGATCAGTCACGACACGACCGACGTCACCAGACGGCGCGCGAGCGACCGGCCGTGGCGTCGGCTAGCCCGCCGTGTCGTTCCAACAGGCGGAGCAGGGCGCGGCGCATCGCCGTCACGTCGGCCGTTCCGAGGTCCTCGCGCAGCTCGTGTTCCATCTGACGGCTGGCGGTCATCGCCGCTCGCTGCACCCGTTTGGCTTTCGGTGTGAGCCGGAGGACTTTGGTGCGCCGGTCCGTCGGGTCTGCCCAGCGTTGGACGAAGCCGCGCGCCTCCATGTCGTCGACGACCTTGATCGCGGCTTGTTTGGTCACGGACAGCAGTTCGGCGAGTTCGGTGAGCGTTCGGTCGCGTTCTGCCAGCGCGCGGATGACGAAGCCGAACGACGACCGCATGTCCTCGACGCCGGCCCGCTCGACCGCGGCGCCGAGCCGGTCGGCGACGACCCGCGCCGCGCCGGTGAGGACGACTGCCAGATCAGCGTTGCTCATTTAGTTCACCATGGCTTACTATTCCCAGTACCTTACCAGTAGGAGGAGTAAACCATGTCTGTCGTGTCATCCGAGCAGGCGCCGGTCTTCGACGCCGGTGGCGGGACGACCATCATCGGGCTCGCCTCGCCGAGCCGAGGCGCACGCGATGTGGCCGCGTGGCGCGTGCAGTTCGCACCCGACACTCCGTCCCCGACACATTCCCTGACCCGCGAAGAGACATTCGTCGTCCTCAGCGGATCGGTCACCGCCCGTTTCGACGACCACCACGAGACCGCGGGTCCGGGTGACGCGCTGATCGTCGCGGCCGGGAGCGACTTCTCGCTGGCGGCCCAAGACGGTCCTGCCGAAGCAATCTGCATCATGCCGGTCGGCGGCGAAGCGGTGACCGCGGACGGTACGTTCACCCCGCCTTGGGCCGAGTGACACCTCAACGAGCAAGGATCGGTGCCCAACCCCGTGGCGGACCCGGTTCCCATCCGGCCGGCGTCCAACTGGCCTAGCGCACCGGTAACGGGTGGGAATACCGGACCAAGCCTTGCGGCTGATTCGGTGTGACCGATTTCGCCGGCGTGTTGCCGCTGTCCGCGCTCGATTTCGTCGGCATCGAGTATGGCGAGAGCCCGCATGCGTCGATCATCGGTGCGGTAGGCATTGCGCAGGCGGTGGAGGCTGCTGGGTATCGGCGTTACTGGGTCTCGGAACACCACAATATGTCCAGCCTTGCGTGTAGCGCTCCGGAAATCTTGACGGCACACGTTGCGGCGCGCACGATTCGCATCCGGGTGGGCGCGGCGGGCATCATGTTGCCGAACCACGCCGCTTTGAAGGTTGCCGAGATGTTCCGGACGCTGGTGGCGATGTATCCCGGACGCATCGATCTGGCCCTTGGCCGCGCTCCGGGTACCGATCCGTTGACCGCGCTGGCCTTACGCAGGGGACTGGCCGGCGACCCGGCAACGGAGTTTCCCGGCCAGGTCGGCGAACTGCTGGCGTTTCTCGGCGACGGCTTTCCCGCCAGGCACCCGTACGCGAACCTGGTTGCCGCACCGGTTGTCGAGGAACGGCCGGAGCTGTTCATGCTCGGCTCCAGCCAGTACGGTCCGCGCTTCGCCGCGATCAACGGGATGAGCGCGGTCTTTGCCCATCACATGAGTCCCGAGCCGGCCTTCGATCTGTTGCGCGAGTACCGCCGAGATTTCACGCCCCGCTTCGACGGGGCCCGGGCATACTCGGCCATGTCGGTGTTGGCGTTCGCCAGCGACGATGACGAGGCGGTGATGGAATTTGAGGCCGCATGGGTGCTGACGATCCAGAACATCAGCCGGGGGATACGCGAGCCGCTGCGGCCGGAGGAGGTTCGTCTCTTCTCGCGCTCGGATGCGTTTCGGCGCAGCACTCCAGAGGACGCCCGGATGGTAACTGGGGAGGCGAAAGCCGTCGCCGAGCGGCTACTCGAGATGAAGGAACGCGCCCAGGCCGACGAGTTGGTATTGGTCACCCCAAGCCTGGACCGAGAGCGCCGCACGAACAGCTACCGGGCGTTGGCCGAGGCGTGGCGGCAGCTGTCGTGAGGACTACGTTCCCCCGGAATGCTGAGCGGGCGGCGAAAGCGCGCTCACTGCGAGCCCAGGCCGATTGACCAGTGGCGAGGCCATCTCGGTCTCGGCGACCGCCAGTCGAAGCAGTCGCTGTTGGTGGTCGGCAAGATGAAGCTCGGAGGTGAATACGTGCAAACCACTGCCGCCCGCTCGTTTGGCGGTGTACATGGCGAGGTCGGCCTGCTTGAGCAAATTATCGGTGGCGATGTCGTTTGCCTCGGCGGCGCCGGTCGTCAGCCCGATGCTGGGGCGGATGGTGAGCGGATGACCCTCGATCAGGAACGGCGGAGTGAAGATTTCGAGCACCCGGTTTGCGGTCAGCAGTGCGTCCTGCGCACCTTCCTCGATGAGGACGGCGAACTCGTCACCGCCTAGCCGTGCCACGGTGTCAGTGGTCCGCAGGCAGCCAGTGAGTCGTTCCGCGACTCGGATCAGCAGCTCGTCTCCGGCGGGGTGACCAAAATTGTCGTTGACAAGTTTGAAGTCGTCCAGGTCGAGGCACAGCACCGCCAGCGCGACCAACTCGCGCCGCTGACGCTGCACCGCGTGATTGAGGCGGTCGGTGAACAGAGCACGATTGGCCAAGCCGGTCAGTGGGTCGTGCAGGGCTTGGCGGGCAACGGTGAGCAGGAGTCGACGGTTTTCTGCGAGCACTATGAATTGCCGAGTGGGCAGCGTGATCACCAGAATCAATGCCGCTGCCGGAATTGGACCGGAGTGCAGGCTGGGCAGCACGCGGCGCACGCCGACCGCGCAGGCCAACACCAACGGAAGATAAGGCAGCCACAATCTGCCGCTGGTCGGGATAGGTCGCGTTTCAAGCTCACCCGGCGATTCCTGGGTTCTCGACAACGCGGCCAGTCCCAGCACCGCAAAGGCGGCCACCCACCCGAGGTCGATGGAACTCCCGCTGTGATAGTCGTTGAGCGCAGTCAGGTACGCAAAGGCGCTGTCCGACAGTGCCATCAGCACGATGCCGCCGGCCAGTAGTACGAGTGTCAGACGTTGCGTGGTACGCGCACGAGCCAGCACCACGATCGTCATCATGATCGTCACAAGATCGGCAACTGGGTAGGCGAGTGAGACACCGAAGGCGAAATGGCTGTCGCCCCCCGCTCGATAGACGTTGCCCAGAACTGTGACCCATGACACCACGAATAATGATCCCGCGACAATGATTCCGTCCAGGATCAGCCGGACGCGGGATTGACCACCATGCCCCGCAGGGAAAAGGAATAGGGCCACGCCGGCGCCGACCGGGAAAAGCAGAAACGCCGCGTCGGACGCTGACGGGAAGGGTGCCTGGCTTCGTCCCTGCCACAGCTCGTAGTAGCACCAGATGACCTCCCCCAGTGACCAGGCGCATAGACCGAGGCCCAACGCAAGCCAGCTACGCCGCTGACGATCGCGGCTTCGATGAGCGGCGTGCATGGCACAACCGCTCGCAAACAGCGCGAAGACCAACAACCCCAGGTCGTCGACAACTCTCGTGACGTACGCACCTCCCCACGCCTGTCCCAGCCAGAGCGCGAAGAGCAGCGCAGACCCACCCACCGCAGCGGCTACCAGCCAGAATCGACGTGCGGACATTCTCTCGGACCTCCTGATTCTCAATCGGCCCCACGGCGGCACTTCTGAGGCTCACCCGCGGCCGTTCTCAAACTGCGCGACGGTGTCCGGCGTGACGAGCATCGAGCCCTCCACGTCCGCATCGGCGATACGCGTCGTGGTGCTGCTCGTCGCCTTCGTGATCCGCGCCGTCGGCGTTACCGGGTACCTCGGCAGCGCGACTGGAGCGGGTTAGACGGAAGTCGCGGACAAGGGGCAAGAGATCAACGGCGCCACCAGCTCTTGCTGCGTGCCGCTGTCACCTGCTCGGCTGGTTCGACGAGGTGGGCGCGCAGCAGGTTCACGTCGCCCAAGTACTGCCCGGACCACAGGAGCTGCTCGGCGCACGCCGCGAGTTCCGCGTCACCGCAGCGATCGACTGCCGGGAGCACGACATCCAAGAACGAGCCACCCGAAACCTGCACCGGCGGCGGGACGAAGCTGGCCTCGAAGCCGTCGGCCAGCGCGACGTACCAGGGCGTGACTTCCTCGGCCTGCCGAGTGAGTACCGCG
>JALZAI010000089.1 GCA_030948475.1 Actinomycetota bacterium | reverse complement strand
AAGGTGAGGTCCGGCTGCAAAATGACCGCGACGTGGTTCGAGCCGATGGCCCTGGCCGCGTTGCCCATCCAGGTCCGGTAACTGGCCTGCTGGGCCGGGGTCGGCGACTGGCTGCACGCCGCGTTCTCCCACGGCGTCAACCGGAAGAAGGTGACCTGCACCAGCTTGCTCGGGTCGCCGCCGTTGGACACGCTGATGTACGCGGCCAACTGCCGCTGGATGTCGCTGTCCGCGCTCTGCGGGCCGAACCACCGCGGGTGCGGCTGCAGGGCGATGTTGGCCAGCGCCTGCTTGGTGGCGCCGGTGGACGTGTTCCAGTAGTTCCAGAGCGCGTCGAAGTGCTCGTTGTAGAGCGTCCAGGTGCGGCCGGCGAGCGGGTTGCCCGGGTTCGTCGCCAGGACGGGCATCGGGCTGCCGACCGGCTGCGCTCCTGCGGCGCGCGCGCCCGCGACGGTCGCGAGCAGAGCCAGGGCGGTGAGGGCGGCGAGCTGGCAGAGTCGCTTCGGCGTACGCACCGTGTCATCATCCTTTGTGTCGGCGCGCAGTCAACTCGAGAGGGTAGCGAGCAGTCTCACCCGAGCACCACCTCGGTCCGTACGGCGTCGGCGGCGACCCGTCCGAGCAGGCCGCGACCCTTCCGTGACGATGTCCTCGGCGTGCGCCGACACGTCCTCCAGCGGGTCGATCAACAGCCGCGCCCAGCCGGCCTCGGATTCGAGGCGCACGTTGCCGCGACGAACCCAGCCACGAGCAGCGTTCCCTGCAGCACCCCGTTCGGGCTGCGCACCGTCGCCCGGTGCACGTCGGGGAAGACGTGCCCGCGGGTCGACGTGGCCGAGCAGGACGTTGTCGTAGTCCGGCAGGAAGCGCGGCGGATTGAACATGCGAGATCTGCTGGTCGTAGGTGACCTTTTCGCCATCGGTTGCCGTGGGTCTGTTGCGTTGGTTGGGCCGTACTCGGCGTGGAGACTGATCGAATGATCACCTTGAGGTCGGGTTCGTCTACTCCGGCTGGTGATCGCCTCTCTCGTGAGGTGATCGCGGTCGCGGTGCGCTGGTATCTGCGCTACGGCTTGTCCTACCGCGACGTGGAGGAGCTACCGGCCGAGCGCGGCATCCAGGTTGATCACGTGACGGTCTACCGGTGGGTGCAGTGGTTCGCTGCCGAATTCATCGACGCCGCCCGACCGGCCGGGCACGCGAGCGGGGACAGGTGGTTCGTCGATGACACCTACGTCAAGGTCGCCGGCGCTGGACCTACCTCTACCGAGCCGTCGATCAGCACGGTCAGGTCATCGACGTTGTGGTCTCCGAACGTCGCAATGCCCATGCTGCACGGGTGTTTCTTCGCCCGCGCCCTCACGCACGGCCCGTGGCCGGCGGATATCACCACTGATCGAGCGCCAGTCGAAACGCAACAGACCTGTCGATCTACTCCGCACGCGTGCGTCGCGGCCTCAGGGCGGCACAGCCGTTCTACTGGGAAGAGATATCTCGTGGCGCGACGGCGGCCGTAAATCTGCAACTCGTGATCACGACCGAGCGGGTTCTCGCCGTAGCCCCCGAACCGACGACGTTTTCCAGACCCCGGACACGGCCGGCCGGAATCTAGAGTGACCGAATGAGCTTGCGCGCCGTCATCCGCGACCGCGTCCGGAAAACCGGCTCTTGGTCGTGTACGGCAGGAAGCGTGGAATATTCAGCTCGATGTCGAAGCCGGTTGCCGCCGACGCGTCGCTGAGCGCGCGGTCGTCGACGGGCGTGATGTGGTCGAAGAACATCCAGTAATCGCGCGCGCAGTAGCGAACGTTGGGCTGCAGCACCATCACCTTTCCGCTGGGTGCGAGAACGCGGCGCACCTCGTCGAGCGTGGAGATGATCACCCCGCGAGGGACGTGTTCGAAGAAGTTGCTGATGAACACTCGGTCCACCGAGCTCGTGTCGATATCGGTCATCGTGTCGGAGCGGCTTACGAAGGCCTTAACTCCGTGCGTGGCCCGGACGAGGACGTCGGGGTTCAGATCGACGGCCAGCCTCCGCGCTGACTTGATGTCGTTGATGAACTCGCAGTGTCCGGCCGCCACGTCGAGGGTCGTCGAAGACTCCGGTACGAACTTCTGGAAGAAGTCGGAGCACAGCACCGCCCACAAGTCACCGCGCTGCACCTCCTCGGACCCGAAACGGTTGGCGTATAGGACCTTGAGGTCCTCGGACTCCGAGCTCATCGACGACCCTTCCCGCGGGGCAACGCCTCCCAGGCGCGGCGTCTATTATTTTAGTGGCCCGCGCCGTTGATTCGTTTTGGGAGCAGGGCGAAGTAGCTGTTCGTTAGAC
>JALZAI010000041.1 GCA_030948475.1 Actinomycetota bacterium | reverse complement strand
GCCGATCGCCAGTCCCGCCGTCTTTGCTGACCAACACCGACGAACCGAGGTTCGGCGAGGCGAAGTGCTCGGCGGTCTGATCAACGAATACCGTCATGCGGCGTGATCACGGTCTTCCCCGGACGATCGAAGTTCTTGAGCCCCACAGGGTGCGATGTGAATACGGTTGCGGCCGGTGGATTTCGCGTGAAAGAGGGCTTGGTCAGCCTGGTTTATGAGCTCTGCTACGGATAGGGAACAGCCTGGTGTCCAGGTGGACACTCCGCCGCTGAGTGTGACTAGGGATGGCGGGGTGGGGCGGGTGTTGTGGATTACGGCGGCTTGGGCGACTGCTTGGCGGATCCGTTCGGCGACGGTCGGGGCGGCGCTGCAGTCGGGGAGCAGGATGAGGAATTCCTCGCCTCCGTAGCGGTAGGCGCTTTCGCCGGCGCGGAGGTTCTGGTGCAGGCAGCCCGCGACGGCGCTGAGGGCTTGGTCGCCGGCGACGTGTCCGTAGTGGTCGTTGAAGAGCTTGAAATGGTCGATGTCGAACAGCGCTATTCCGTAGGGTTGGTCGACTCGTTGGGCTCGGGTGTGGGTGGCGCTGAGGTCTTCCTCCATCCGGCGGCGGTTGCCCAAACCGGTGAGCGGGTCGGTGAGTGAGCGTGCGAGCAGTTCGAGGTTGGCGAGCTCGAGTTGTGTTCGGAAGTCGAGCACTTGGCGGTGCAGCAGGGTCACCCGTTCGGCTGCCACGAGCCGGGTTTGCACGACGAAGGGGTCGACCGGCTTGATGAGGTAGTCATCGGCGCCGGCGCTCATGCCTTCCAGGACTCGTTCCGGGTGGCCGAGGCCGGTGATCAGTACGATATAGATGTAGCGGTCGCTGAGTTCGGTGCGCACTCGGCGGCACAGTTCGGGTCCGTCGACGCCGGGCATCATCCAGTCGCTGAGCAGGACGTCGATCTGTCCGGATGAGAGCAGCTCCCAGGCGCTGGACCCGTTTGTGGCGGTCAGGCATTCATGGCCCAGCTTGGCGGCTATGGCTTTGAGTAGGAGCCGGCTGGTGGCGTCGTCGTCGGCGATCAGGACGCGCATGTCAGGTCCTGGTGGTGAGCAGTTCGAGGGCGGCGCGGACCCGATGGAACTCGGTGTCGAAACGATGGACCAGATCGGTAGCGTTATCGAGTTGCGCGTCGCGGCCTTGTGTCTCGATCTCGCCGCAGACCGCGGCGAGGGCGGCGGCGCCGACGTTGGCGCTGGCCCCGCGCAGCGTGTGGGCTTCGCGCTCCAGGGCGGAGGTGTCACCCTGCCCGATCATTCGGAGCAGTTCCCCGCGGCTTTCCGCGGTCTGGATGAGGTATTGGTCGATGATTTCGCCGAGCAACGCACCGTCCCCGTCATCCAGGCTGCGCAGCAGGTCGATTTGGGCGGAGTCGAGGGGGCCGGGGGCCCCGATCGCGGGCGACGAGGTCGTGGCGGTGGCAATGTCGTGACCGGGCGTCGCTGTCCACCGTTCCAGCGCTGCGGCGACGGCTTGGAGCCGGACGGGTTTGGTGAGGTAGTCGTCCATACCGGCGGCCAGGCATGTCTCTCGGTCGCCGTCCATGGCGGCGGCTGTCATGGCGATGATGGGGGTGTGGCGGGTCGCGCCCTCGATACGCCGGATTTCGGCGGTGGCTTCGTAGCCGTCCATCTCGGGCATCTGGCAATCCATCAAGATGGCGTCGTAGTTCCCGGCGCGCACCGCGGTGACCGCTTCCCTGCCGTGGTTGGCGATGTCGAAACGATAACCCAGTTTGGCGAGCAGCTTGGAACCGACGAGTTGGTTGGTTTGGTTGTCCTCGACGAGCAGGATGACGCCCCTTACCTCGCGGTTCTGCGGCTGCGGTCCCGGCGGCCGTGCCGACTGAGCGGGCTGTTCTTCGTTGCTGAGGTTGGTGATCAGGCAGTCGAACAGTTCTGAGGAACGGACCGGTTTGGTCATGCTGGCCGCGAAGCCGAGGAGATGGGTCTCGGCAGCGCCTAAGCGTTCGCCGGAGGAACTCAGCAAGAACAGCGGCATCGGCTCAGTCGCCGGGTCCGCTTTGAGAATGTTCGCCAGCTCGATGCCGTCCATGCCCGGCATGTTGAAGTCGATCACGCCGAGGTCAAATCGCTGGCCGGCTGCGGCCGCGACAGCGGCAAGGCTCTGGGCTTGATAGCCGTCGACGGCCTCGACGGCCTGGATGCCCCAGGACAGCAGCTGCCGGCTCAGGATTTTACGATTCGTGGCGTTGTCGTCGACGACCAGCGCCCGCCGCCCGGCGAGATCGCCGACAATGCCACTGGGGTCGGTGACCCGGTCGTTCTCGTTACGCAACAGCGACAGCTCGAACCAGAACGTCGAGCCCTCCCCGGGGGCGCTGATCAGCCCCAGCTTGCCGCCCATGAGTTCGACGAGCTGCCGGCAGATGGCCAGGCCAAGGCCGGTGCCGCCGAACTTTCGGGTGGTGGAGGAGTCGGCTTGCGCGAAGGCGCGGAACAGACGCTGCTGGTCGCTGGGCGCGATACCGATGCCCATGTCGATGACCTCGAAGCGCAGCGCGACCCGTTCCGGGTTGGCTGCGAGCAGCCCGATTCGGATGACGACGTCGCCTTCGGCGGTGAACTTGACCGCATTGGAAGCCAGATTGAGTAACACCTGCTGGATCCTGACCGGGTCACCCAACAGGGTCCTCGGGACATCGGTCTCTACATCGACCAGCAGCTCCAGGTTCTTGCTGTGCGCTGCTCCTGCCAGGATGCGCCCGACATCTTCGGCGACGGCGCCGATATCGAGGGAAGCATTTTCCAGTTCGAGCTTGGCGGCCTCGATCTTCGAGAAATCCAAGATGTCGTTGATGATGACGAGCAGGTTTTCGGCAGAGACCTTGACGCCGGATGCGAGCTCGCGCTGGTTGTCGATGGGTGGTTTGTGCATCGCTCGGTACTTCGATCGGACGTGGCGGGCCGGTGAGTCGGTCGCCAAAGCACTCCCGCTCATGTTGGGCGTGGCGTGTCTGAATCGCCCTGGGTTTCGTAGGGGCTCCAATCCGTGAGGATGGAGCACATGTCACGTCCCAGCAGGTTCAGCCCGGAGCAGAAGGCCCGGGCGGTGCGGATGGTCTTGGAGGGCCAGTCCGCCTATCCGACGCAGTGGCCGGCGATCGTGTCGGTCGCAGAGAAGATCGGCGTCTCGGCTGAGACGTTGCGCAAGTGGGTCCGCCAGGCCGAGGTCGACGGCGGCCAGCGCACGGGCCTCACCTCTGAGGAGGCGGCGGAGATCAAGCGGCTCAAGCGTGAGGTGGCCGAGTTGCGTCGCGCCAACGAGATTCTCAAAGCGGCAGCGGCTTTCTTCGGGGCCGAGCTCGACCGGCCACATCGGTTCTCGTGAGCTTCATCGATGAGAACAAGGGCCGCACCGACGGCGGGCGTCGCTGGGGGGTCGAGTCGATCTGCCGGGTCCTGTGCGAGCAGGACCTGGCGATCGCCCCCGCGACGTACTACGCCGCCAAGACCCGCGCGCCGTCGCCGCGCGTGGTGCGTGACGAGGAACTGAAAGCCGTGATCGTGGAGGTCAACAAGGCCAACTACGAGGTCTACGGCGCGGTGAAGATGCAGCGCGCGCTGCGCCGGGAGAAGCAGATCGTGATCGGCCGGGACCAGACCGCCCGGCTGATGCGCGAACTCGGGTTGAAGGGCGTGCGGCGCGGCGCGTTCAAGCGGACCACCGTGGCCGACGAGACAGCGGCGCGGCCGGCCGATCTGGTGGACCGCAACTTCCACGCCGAGCGCCCCGACCAGCTGTGGATCGTGGACCTGACCTACATCAGGACATGGCTCGGGTTCGCCTACCTCGCCTGGTGGTCGACGTATTCAGCCGCCGCATAATCGGGTGGGCGCTGGCCACGCATATGCGCACCGACCTGCCGCTCGAGGCGTTGGAGATGGCGATCTGGAGCCGGCAACGCGCCGGCGTTGAGGACCTCACCGGCCTTATCCACCACGGCGATCGCGGAAGCCAATACACCTCGATCCGCTACACGCAGCGGCTGGCCGAGGCCGGCGCCGTCCCGTCGGTCGGGTCCCGCGGCGACTCCTATGACAACGCGATGGCCGAATCCACGATAGGCCAGATCAAGGCCGAGCTGATCTACCGACGCGGGCCGTGGCGCACCCTCGAGCAACTCGAGTTCACGCTGTTCGAGTACCTGGATTGGTGGAATCACCGACGTCTGCACGGCGAGATCGGACTCGTCCCGCCCGCGGAGAAAGAAGCCGCCCATTACGCAGCGCTGGCCGAGGCAGCCGCGTGACGCCGCGGCGTGACGACAGCGTGACGATGACCGCCTGCCCGGTCTGCGGCACACCGTTCGCCCCGTCCGGGCGGCAACGCTTCTGCGGCCAGGCCTGCCGGCAATCGGCCTACCGAGCAAGACAGCCCGCCGTCGTGCTCGCACCCATCGAGCCCGGCGTCGCCCGCCGCGACGTCACCATCTACGAATGCAGCGACTGCGGGCAGCGCTACCACGCCCAGCAATGGTGCCAGGACTGCAACCGCCCCTGCCAACGCCTCGGCACCGGCGGGCCGTGCCCGTCGTGCGGCGATCCGATCACCATCGATGACCTCATCCGCCAATGACCAGACCAACATCAGCAGCTACCCTCAACCCGAACCTCGCACGAGGCCGGT
>JALZAI010000060.1 GCA_030948475.1 Actinomycetota bacterium | reverse complement strand
TCACCCTCTACCGCTACAACGCCAACGTGGTGCGCCAGATCAATCAGAACATCGAGACCGCGCGCCAGGCCAAGGCCTTCGAGCAGTGGAATCCGAACTGGGTGCGCTTCGTCGAGCGCCACGTCGGTGCGTGGATGCACGTCGAGCACGGCCTCGGGCTCTACCTGTTCGCCAACGCCAACCGGCGCGCTCCGACGAACATGCACAACAATGCGATCTCGGTGAACAGCATGCACAAGATCCGCTTCGCCCAGGATCTGGCGCTGTACAACCTCACGCTAAGCGAGGAGATCGAGGGCTTCGACGGCGCAGCGCACGTCGAAACCTGGAACAAGGACACCGCGTGGCAGGGCGTGCGCCGGGTCGCCGAGCAGCTGACCGGGATCGACGACTGGTGTGAGGCGATCTTTGCCGCCAACGTCGTGTTCGAGCCGCTGGTCGGTGAGTTGTTCCGCAGCAACCTCGTTCAGCAGGCGTCGCCGGGCAACGGTGACTTCGTCACGCCGACGGTCGTCGGGGCCGGCGAGCTGGACTACGCCACTCGCGACCTGCGATACACGACCGCGATGTTCGAGCTGTTGACCAACGACAAGGAGTTCGCCGACCACAACATCAAGATCATGGATCAGTGGCTGTCGACGTGGGTGCCGCGTTGCATCAGCGCCGCCCGCGAGCTGCAGCCGCTCTGGTCGCAACCGGACTCCAAGCCGCCGCGCTTCGAGGATGGTCTGGACCGCGCCAAGAGCCGCTTCGGCGGCATTCTGTCCACCCTGAGCCTGCAGGAGCCGAAGGAGCTTTCCCAGTGAGCTACACATCGACCAAGACCTCGTACAAGACCACGGAGAGTTCGTACAAGTCCGACAACACCGCGTCAAACAAGTGCGGCTTCACCCTGATGAACAATCAGGTCGGCGCGATCATCGCCCAGGTGATGAGCGACCTGGAGAACGTGACGGTCACCCCGCTGCCCTCGATGGTCCGGGTTGACGGGGTGGGAACTTTCGAGGTCGTCTACGACGACATCGACGACGCGGCAGGAGAGGAGACCGGCTGGTTCAACGCGGCGGAGTTCGAGGAGAATATGTCGACGCACTACGGGCGGATGATCCACCTGGATGACCGCACGATCATGTTCGCGAATCCCGAGGACGCCGCCGACTACCTCGGCTTCGATCTCGTCGCATCCAGCTGACCGGTTGCGACACAGCCAGCCCTAAGCCCGCCCCGCCTGTCAAGGAGGACACGTGTACGAGAAAGACGGAGAAAAATACTTCATCGTCGACAGCCACATGCATTACTGGGACGCCAGTCCGGCGAACTGGGTGGCCGGCCACGAGCAGTACGCCAAGGGCTGGATCGAGTGCTTCCACGCCTATCAGGGGCTAGGACCGCCCGACACGCACTGGACGATCGAGCACTTCCAGAAGTACTCCGAAGACGACCTGATGAAGGACCTGTTCGAGGACGGCCACGTCGACGTAGCCGTGTTTCAGCCGACGTACCTCACCGAGTGGTACACGGAGGGGTTCAACACCACCGAGCGCAACGGCGCGTTGGCCGAGAAGCATGACGGCAAGTTCATCGTGAACACCCGCTTCGATCCCCGCGAAGGCGACGCCGGGCTGAAGGAGCTCGAGGAGAACGTCAAGCGCTGGGGGTCGAAGGGCGTCAAGCTCTACACCGCGGAGTGGAAAGGTGACTCCCGCGGCTGGACGCTCAAGGACAAGGAGGCCTACACCTACCTGGCCAAGGCGCAGGAACTCGGGATCAAGAACGTCCACGTCCATAAGGGCCCGACGATCTGGCCGCTGGACAAGGACGCCTTCGACGTGTCCGACGTGGACCACGCGGCAACCGATTTCCCCGACCTGAACTTCATCGTCGAGCATGTCGGGTTGCCCCGCATCGAGGACTTCTGCTTCATGGCCACGCAGGAGCCGAATGTCTACGCCGGCCTGTCGGTCGTCATCGGCGGGCTGATGTTCGCCCGGCCGAGGTTCTTCGCGAAGGTGATGGGTGAGCTGCTGTTCTGAGTCGGCGAGGACAAGATGACCTTTGGTAGCGACTACGGCATCTGGGAGCCGAAGTGGCAGATCGAGGGCTTAGTCGACTGGGACTTCCCCGCGGACGAGGCGTACTCCGACTACCCGCGTCTCAACACGGACGGCAAGAAGAAGATCCTCGGGCTGAACGCGGCCAAGCTCTACGGCATCGAGGTGCCGGCCGAATGCCAGATCGCGGATGCGGGCGCACCGGCTGCCAAGGACGACGCTGAGCTGGTGGAGGACGGGGCGAAAGTGTGAGCGAAGCTTGCGAGCGAACCCGTGTCATAGCGCTCTGCCAACCGAACGAGCGTAGCGAGGCTCGGTTGTGACGACATTCGCGGCCGACGTCAGCGTGGTGCTCGCTGCGCTGGCGGCGGTACGTGACCCCGAGCTGGACGAACCGGTCACCGAGCTCGGGTTCGTCTCGCAATGCACCGTCTCCGAGTCCGGGGACGCGCAGGTTCGGCTTCGGCTGCCGACGTACTTCTGTGCGCCGAACTTCGCGTTCCTGATGGTCGCGGATGCCTATGACGCGGTGAGTGCCGCGCCTGGGGTGCGCCGGACCGAGGTGGTCCTCGAGGACCACTTCGCGTCCGACGCGATCAACAACGGGGTCGCCGCCCGAGCCGGTTTCGTCGAGTCCTTCGACGGCCTCGCGGCCGCGGAACTGGACGAGCTCAGGGCGGACTTCGTGCGCAAGGCCGTGTTGGCGGGCACGGATCGGGTGTGCCGTCCGCTGCTGACAGCCGGACGGACGAGCGACGAACTGGCCGGGCTCACCCTCGGCGATGTGCCGCCCTCGGCCGATCGCGAACGGTTGCGTTCCCGGCGCGCCGAACTCGGCCTGCCGACGAGTGACGACTCGCCCCTGCTGGTTGATGCGAAGACTGGCGAGGCGGTCGGCGCTCAGGCGCTGCCGCTACATCTGCGCAAGGCCCGGCTCACCCGGGTGAACACCGAGGCCAACGCAGGCATCTGTCGCGGCATGCTCCGCGAACGCTATGGAACCCGAGGGCACGGCGAACTGGAGGAAGCGGAATGAAGGCCGTCCGATTGCACGCCTACAACGAGCAGCCGGTCATCGACGAGGTGCCCGAGCCGAGGGTCAAGGGGCCGCTCGACGTGGTGGTGAAGATCGGCGGCGCCGGGGTGTGCCGCACCGACCTGCACATCATCCTGGGCCAGTGGGACGCGGCGATGAGCCCGACCCTGCCGTACACGATCGGTCACGAGAACGCCGGCTGGGTGCACGAGGTGGGCTCCGCCGTGACCAATGTCGCGGTCGGTGACACCGTGATCCTGCACCCGACGCCGACCTGCGGACTGTGCCGCGCCTGCCGGGCCGGGCAGGACATGCACTGCAGCGAGAGCAGCTTCCCGGGGCTGGACGGCAGCGACGGCGGGATGGCCGAGTACCTGCTCACCAGCGCCCGGGCCTGCGTGAAGCTCGACCCGTCCACCCAACCGAAGGACGTCGCCGCGCTGGCCGACGCCGGGATCACCGCATATCACGCGGTACGCAAGGTCATCCCGCTGCTCTACCCGGGCACCACCTGCGCGGTGATCGGTGCCGGCGGCCTCGGCCACATCGGCATCCAGTGCCTCGCCGCGCTGACCGCCACGAACATCATCGTGGTCGACCGCAACCCGGATGCGCTCAAGCTCGCCGAGTCCCTCGGCGCCAACCACACCGTTGTTGCCGACGGCCAGCACGTCGACGCGGTGAAGGACCTCACCGACGGCGGCGGTGCCGACATCGTGCTCGACTTCGTCGCCGAGGAGGGCGCCGAGAACGAGGGATTCGAGATGACCCGCCCGGGCGGCTCCTACAGCGTCATCGGCTACGGTGGCACGCTGACGATCCCGACGCTGGACATCATCTCGACCGAGCGCAACATCATCGGCAACATCGTCGGCACCTACAACGAGCTCGCCGAGCTGATGGTGCTGGCCCAGGCCGGCAAGGTCACTCTGCACACCAAGGCCTACCCGCTCGACGCTGCGCAGGAGGCGTTGCACGACCTGGACGAGGGCCAGGTGCGGGGCAGAGCGATACTCGTCCCGTAGCGGTTTCGAAACCGTTGAACCCGCTCGCTTAGCCCCAGAGAGGACCCCATGGCCAAGGAACTGCGATTCGGCGAGGACGCGCGCAACCTGCTGTTGTCCGGCGTCGACCAGTTGGCCGAGGCGGTGAAGTCCACCCTGGGGCCCAAGGGCCGCAACGTCATTCTGGAAAAGATCACCGGATCGCCGGTGGTCACCAACGACGGCGTCACGATCGCCCGCGAGATTCACCTGAGCAACCAGTTCGAGAACATGGGAGCTCAGTTGGTCAAGGAAGCCGCGATTAAGACCAACGACATCGTCGGCGACGGCACGACGACGGCCACCGTGATCGCCCAGGCGATCATTCACGAGGGCATGAAGGCCATCGGCGAGGGCGGTAACCCGGTCCTGGTCAAGCGGGGCATCGACCTAGCGGTGTCCCGGCTGGTCGAACACCTGCACAGCGTCGCGCACCCGATCGTCAGCGAGGCCGACTACGCACGAGTCGCGGCGATCTCGGCGAACGACGACGACCGGGTGGGCGCGGTGCTCGCCCAGGCCTTGCACACGGTCGGGGACGGCGGGATCGTCACCGTCGAGGAGTCGGTCGAGAATGGGATGAGCGTCGACTTCGTCGAGGGCTTCGAGTACGACAACGGCTACGTCTCGCCGTATCTGGTCACGCATCCGGCCAGCCTGGAGGCGATTCTCGACGACCCTTACATCCTGCTGTGTAGTGAGAAGATCACCAAGGTCCAGGAACTCATGCCGCTGCTGGACAAGGTGATGCGCTCGCCACGTCCGTTGGTCATCATCGCCGAGAACATCGAGGGTTCTGCGCTGAGCATGTTGGTGCACAACCACGTCAACGGGGTGTTCCAGTGCGTCGCGACCAAGGCGCCCGGATTCGGGGACCGCCGACTGCGCAAGCTCGAGGACATCGCCACGATCACCGGTGGCAAGGTCTTCAGCAAGCACTCCGGTTTCAGCCTGGAGACCATGACCGTCGATCAGCTCGGCCGGGCGCGCCAGGTCCGGGTCACCGCCGATCGCACTGCGATCATCGACGGTGGCGGCTCGGTCGACGACGTAGCGTTCCGGCTCGCCCAACTGCGGGCCGAGCTGGAGCGCGCCACGTTCGGTATCGACGAGGACGTACTCACCGAGCGGATCGGCTCGCTGTCCGGCAAGGTCGCGGTGATCAAGGTCGGTGCCCCGACGAACGCCGAGCTCACCGAGTTGCAGCACCGCGTCGAGGACGCATTGTCGGCCACCCGAGCGGCGATGGCCGAGGGCATCGTCGCCGGCGGCGGCGCGGCCCTCGTACACGCGGTTCCGGTACTCGACGAGCTGAAGGTCGAGCGCGATTACGCTGTCGGGGTGGAGATCGTCCGGCGCGCGCTGACCGAGCCCGCGTACCTGATCGCGAGCAACGCCGGATACTCCGGGCAGGAGGTCGTGGTCGAGATCGCCCAGCTCGGCGTCGACGAGGGGTTCGATGCCCTCGAAGGCCGGTACGGGAACATGATCGAGATGGGCATCATCGACCCACTGCGAGTCTGCCGGTCGGCGCTGCAGAACGGCGCGTCGGTTGCCGGGCTCCTGCTCACCACCAACACCCTCGTCGCCGAGGAGCAGACTCCGTGGGGCGGTAGCCGGGCGCTGATGACCGAATTCGGACCGCTCGACGAAGGACTGCACCAGCCGTCCCCGGACTCGTCCACACCGCAGTCCCTCGGCCTCGGTCCTTCGGTGGGGTGAGAGCCGGTGAGTTCCCCGGCGCCGGTCGGAGAACGCGAGCCGGGCGCGGGGAGCCCGGGACTGATCGAGCCGACTGAACTCAGCGCGCTGGCGCTGGTACGTGCCCGCGGACGCGTCCGCGGGGTGCTCGGCTTGCTCGGTCCCGCATTCGTGGCGGCCGTGGCCTATATCGATCCTGGCAATTTCGCGACCAACTTCACCGCTGGGGCCCGGTTCGGCTACCTGCTCGTGTGGGTGGTTGTCGCCGCCAATCTGATCGCCATGATTGTGCAATACCAGTCGGCCAAGCTCGGCGTGGTCACCGGCCGGGACCTACCCCAGCTGTGCCGCGAGTATTTTCCGCGCCCGGTGTCGTTCAGTCTGTGGGTGCAGGCTGAGCTGATCGCGATGGCCACCGATCTCGCCGAGTTCGTCGGCGCCGCGCTCGGGCTCTACCTCCTGTTCGGCGTGCCGTTGTTCCCGGCCGGGCTGATCACCGCGGTCGTGTCGTTCGCCATCCTGGCGCTCGAGCAGCGCGGGCACCGGCGTTTCGAGCTGGCCATCGTCGCCCTGCTTGCCGTGGTTCTGCTCGGCTTCCTCTACGACCTGGTGACGGTGGGCACGTCCGCCTCCGGAGTGGTCAACGGGCTGGTGCCGCGCTTCGACGGTTCGGACAGCGCGTTGCTGGCCGCAGGCATCGTGGGCGCAACCGTCATGCCGCATGTGGTGTATCTGCACTCGGCCCTGACCAAGCGGCGAGTGGTGTGCCGCGACGAGTCAGAACGCCGGGAGCTGTTGCGCTTTCAACGCGTCGACGTCGTGGTCGCGCTCGGGATCGCGGGCCTGATCAATCTGATCATGCTCGCCGTCGCGGCCTCGCTGTTCCACGGTTCTGGAGTCACGGCGGTCGACTCGCTGGGCGCCGCGCATGCCGGGCTCGAGCGGCTGGCGGGCGGTGCGGCCGCGCTCGCCTTTGCCGTGGCGCTGCTAGCCTCGGGCTTGTCGTCCTCCAGCGTCGGTACCTACGCCGGCCAGGTTGTCATGCAGGGCTTCATCCGCCGCCGGATTCCGTTGTTCCTGCGTCGCGGGCTGACCATGCTGCCGGCGCTGATCGTGCTGGCCGTCGGCCTTCCTACCACCGACAGCCTGGTCGTGTCGCAGGTCCTGCTGTCCTTCGGAATCCCGTTCGCGCTCATCCCGCTCGCCATGATCACTCGCCGCCGCGACATCATGGGCGAGCTGGCCAATCATCGCCTCACCTCGATCGCCATGTTCGCCATCTCTGGCGCGATCACGCTGCTCAACGTCGTCCTGCTAAAGGACGTCTTCGTCCACTGAGGTTCCGTCCACAAATCCCGAAATTCGAGGAGTCTGATGTCGAGTAACTCGAGCGCACCTGCGCTGCTCCGGCGGCTCGGGACGCCGAGCGCGACCAAACTGGCCGAGCTGGCGGAGACGTTCGACGAGCTGCAAACCGTCCTGCGCTGCTGTGAGCGACTCATTGCTGAGCTGGAGAGGTCCTCCGGGGAACCGGACGAGATCGTGATCGAAGCCGGATGGACGCTCGCGCTGCTGTGCTACGCGCGCAGCTTCAGCTCGGGCGCGCAGCTGACCGGAAGCGACCTGACCGCTACTCAGCCGGACAGCAATGTCCTGACCTGGCACGGCGTGCTCCTCGAGCTGCGCGAGCGCCAGGCGGGCACCACGTCCAACCCGCGCGAGACCTTCTCGGTGGGCGTCGCGCAGGACGCCGATGGCGCCGCCAGCGCGGTGGGGATCAGCTCGGTACGGCGCCCAGATGTCGACGAATTCACGGTCCGGCAGACCGGTGCGATCGCCTACGCGCTGTGTGCCCTGCTCGACGAGCGGATCAGCGCCCAGCAGGAGATCGTCTTTTCGGAGGCGAAAGAGCTGTCCGCAGCGCAGCTGAACGCCCTGACCGAGCTGGAAGTCGTTGCCCCAAAGGACGCCCTAAACTAGGGAGCCAAGGCCGCGGCGACTCGGGCCTGGTGCCGCTGGTCGGGGGACTCCTGCACGCATCGGGCGAACAACCACAGCCGTAGGCGCCGGGAGTCCAGCTCGAGCAGCCCAGCCATCCGATCGGCGAAGCCGGTGGCATCGGCGGCCAGGCGGTCCGGGAAGTTGAGCATGTGCTGCAGCGCGTCGTAGGTCGGGTCCCCGACGTACGGTTTCGGGTCGATCGCGAGCCAGGGTTCGCGCCGAGCGCTGAGCACGTTGTCCGGATGCAGGTCGGTGCACAGCAACGTCTGGCGCGGCGCGCTCACCGGTAGTGCACAGAGCAAATCGATTCCGGCACGCACCAGTCCGGGGTCGAGGTCTGGCGCGGGCCTGCGCTTGAACTCCTCGGTCCACCACGCGCACATGTCGGCGAGCGGCCGGAACGGATGACCGGACGGGGGGATCACCCACAGCCGACGCAGCAGCCCGGCCAGCACCACGTCCTGCTGCTCGGGCGGCAGCGACCGGGAGAGCATCTCGCCCGGCTCACACGCCTCGATCAACAACGCATCAGTGCGGTCGTCGACGCGGGCCTCGAGCAGACGTACCGCACCCGCCCCGGCCCACACCCGCAGCGCGTCCGCCTCATGCCAGGACTCGACGTGCCGCCAGCCAAGCTTGAGGACCAGATGCTCACCGTCACGCTCGGCCGGCGCCACCCAGGACGTCGACCCGCCGGGCTGATACGGGGCGCCGACTCGCAGCCGCCAGCGGGTGGCGAGATCGCGGACCAGCCCGGGCAGCTCGGCCAGCCAGGCCCGGCGCGGGGATTCGGGCGGATCGCCCGACACCGACTCGACGAGCCGGGCCGGAAGCGTCACGTCCTCTATCGTGCACACCATGCAGCTCGACTCCCAGTACGAGGACCTGCTGCGCCTCGTACTCGACACCGGAGCGCACAAGTCCGACCGCACCGGCACCGGGACCCGCAGCCGGTTCGGCCACCAGCTGCGCTACGACCTGTCGGCGGGTTTCCCCCTGATCACCACCAAGCGGGTCCATTTCCGCTCAGTCGCCTACGAGCTGCTGTGGTTCCTGCGCGGCGAGGGCAACGTACGCTGGCTGCAGGACAACGGCGTCACGATCTGGGACGAGTGGGCCGGCCCGGGCGGCGAGCTGGGTCCCGTCTACGGTGTGCAATGGCGATCGTGGCCCACGCCGGATGGCCGGCACATCGACCAGATCAGCGCGCTGCTCGACCAGCTGCGGTCGAATCCCGACTCCCGCCGGCTCATCGTGTCGGCCTGGAACGTCGGCGAGCTCGAGAACATGGCGTTGCCGCCGTGCCACGCCTTCTTCCAGTTCTACGTCGCGGACGGACGGCTGTCCTGCCAGCTGTACCAGCGCAGCGCCGACCTGTTCCTCGGCGTCCCGTTCAACCTCGCCAGCTACGCGCTGCTCACCCATATGCTTGCGGCGCAGGTGGGTCTGCAGGTCGGCGAGTTCGTGTGGACGGGCGGTGACTGCCACATCTACGACAACCACCACGAGCAGGTGCGCAGGCAGCTCGAACGCGAGCCGTATCCGTTCCCGCGCCTCGAACTGCGCCCGGCGCAGTCCCTGTTCGATTACGGCTACGAGCACCTCGAGGTCGTCGGCTATCAGCACCACCCCGGCATCAAGGCACCCGTCGCGGTGTGAGGGAAGCTTGCGAGCGAACGGTGTCATCGGGCTTTGCCGGCCGCACGCTTTCCAGCGGCCGTGAGCGAAGCTTGCGAGCGAACCAGATGTCACCGTGACGCTGGGCCTCATTTGGGCGCAGGCGGCCAACGGGGTGATCGGCCGTGACAACACGGTCCCGTGGCATCTCCCGGAGGATCTGGCCCACTTCCGTGCCGTGACCGCGGGCGCGACGGTCGTGATGGGCCGGCGCACCTGGCAGTCACTGCCGGCCCGGTTCCGTCCGCTGCCCGGCCGGCGCAATGTCGTCCTCACCCGTGACCGCTCGTTCGCCGACGACGGAGCGGTGATCGTCCACGACCTGACCGACGCGCTGCGGGATCCGGACGTGTGGGTGATCGGCGGAGCGGCCGTCTATGCCGAAGCGCTCCCGGTCGCCGACCGTGCCGAGATCACCGAGTTGCGCGAGTCGTTCGACGGCGACGTGTACGCCCCCGATCTCGGAACGGGCTGGCGACTTGCGAGCGCCGGCAAATGGCAGCTGTCCTCGTCCGGGCTGCACTACCGATTCCTGCAGTGGCAGCGTGCGCTGTCCCTCGATGTGCGCTCCGGGCAAACCCACACTAGGTTCACATAAGCGCGGCGCGTTCGCCCCGCTCATTTGAGGGGATCGCAGATGCGCGCTGAGAATACACGAGCCGTGCGCCGGCTGACCGCGACGTCGATCGCGCTTTTGCTCGCCGCCGGGCTGGCTTCGGCGACGGCGTTCGCGACACCGACCACCGCGCGGATCGGGCTCGGATCCGGCCCGGCAAGCGGGCCCTACGTGCGCCTCGAGCGGGTCTGTGCGCGCGCCGAATCCGGATCCAGCAGCTGCCTGGCGCTGCGTTCGGTCCCCGTCGCCAAGACCACGGCGGGAGCCGAACCCGACCTCGCCGTCGCGAACGGTGGACGAGGCCCGGCCGGTGGGTTCACACCGCGGCAGATCGCGAGCATGTACCAGATCGACAACACGGCGGCGACGACCCAGACCATCGCGATCGTCGACGCCTACAACGACCCGTACGCGCGGTGGGAGCTCAATGTCTTCGACCGCCACTACGGACTGCCGCCCGAGACCTCGAGATCGTTGCGCAAGGTGAACCAGCGCGGACACACCACCTGGTTTCCGCCGGACCACAGCGGCTGGGCCGGCGAGATCGCCCTGGACCTGCAGGCCGTACGCGGCGTCTGCACTAAGTGCCGCATCCTGCTGGTCGAGGCGGACAGCAACAGCAACGCCGACCTCGCCGCCGCCGTCAACACCGGCGTCCGGCTCGGCGCCGGAGTGATCAGCAACTCCTATGGCGCCCCGGAAGGCTATTCCGGGCGCGCGGTTCAGGCCGCCTACAACCACCGAGGGGTCGTCATCACCGCCTCGACCGGCGACGACGGATGGTACGGCTGGGATCGTGCCAACGGTCCCAACTACTCCGAGGACCGGCCCAACGCACCTGCCGCGTACCCGGGCGTCGTCGCCGTCGGCGGCACCACGCTGAGCATGCGACCGGACGGCACCCGCTCGGAGACGGTCTGGAACGGCAACGGTCGCGACGACTCCTACGGCCTTCGTCAGGGTCCGCGTGGGGCGTCCGGGGGCGGCTGCAGCTTCCGCTTCCTCGCGCCGGCCTGGCAATCAGCAGTGGCGGGTTACGGCTCGCTGGGCTGCTTCGGCAGGCGCATGGTCGGCGATGTCGCCGCTGTCGCCAACCCGAACACCGGGTACGCGGTGTATGGCCACTACTTCGGCGGCTGGGCGAGAGTCGGCGGCACCTCGCTCAGCTCGCCGATCATCGCGGCCATGTACGGACTGGTCGGCGGCGGGCACGCGGTCGCGTACCCCGCGAAGACGCTCTACGACAACGCCACCTACCGACCCGGGCTGTCCTACGACGTGATTGCGGGCGGCAACGCGTTCTGCGGCGGCGATGTGGCAGCGTCCTGTACCCGGTCGGTCCAGGCCGATTTCAACGGTCGGCGCAATCCGAACAACCTGGGGGCCGGCCTGGTCGACTGCTCCTACGCCTACGACGGCACCGCGAACCTGCGTACCCGGAACAAGCAGTGCAACGCGACTCGCGGGTTCGACGGGCCGTCCGGAGTGGGGACGCCGGCGGGGCTCAAGATGTTCCGCCGGATCAGCCCGTACCTCGCCATCACGGTGCCCGGTTCGGCACGGGTCGGCTCGGCGGTAGCCGCGCACGCCGCGGCTAGTGACCCGCTGACCGGCGAGCACATCACCAGCTACACATGGCAATGGGGCGACGACAGCGCACCGGTCAGCGGCGCGGCGCTCACCACGGCCATGCACACCTGGCGGCACGCCGGTAGCTACCGGGTAACGGTCGCCGTCCGCGACAGCCTCGGGCAGTACGCGTCGACCGCCAGCACGATCCGGATCAGCTAACCGATAGGACCCGTCAGGTCCACGACGACCGGCGCGTGATCGGAGGGCAGCTTGCCCTTGCGCGCTTCGCGGTCGACGTATGCGTCGGTGACCGAGCCGGCAACGCTCGCGCTGGCGTACACCAGGTCGATGCGCATGCCCTGGTTCTTGTGGAACATGCCAGCCCGGTAGTCCCAGTACGTGTAGGGCGTGTCGTTCTTGAGGGCGCGCGGCACGACGTCGCTGAGGCCGAGATCACGCAGCTCCTCCAGTTTCGCCCGTTCCGGCGCGCTGACGTGTGTCGCGCCGTGGACCGCCGACGCGTCCCACACGTCCGCATCGCTCGGCGCGATGTTGAAGTCGCCGAGGACGACGAACCGCTCGCCCCGGCTTTCGGTGGCCAGCTCCTCGGCCACGGTGTCGCGAAGCGCGGACAGCCAGCGCAGCTTGTAGTCGTAGTGGGCGTGCCCGACCTCGCGGCCGTTGGGCACGTACACCGTCCAGACGCGCAGGCCGCCGCAGGTCGCTCCCATCGCGCGGGGCTCGTGCGCTTCGAACATGGCGTCCTCGGGTTGGTAGCCCGGCTCGCCGGCCAGCCCGCGCCGCTCGTCCTCGATGCCGACGCGCGAGAGGATCGCGACTCCGTTCCATCGTCCTGTGCCGTGCGCGGCGACCTCGTAGCCGAGGGCGGACACGCCGTCGTACGGAAAGTCATGAGCGCTGGTCTTGATCTCCTGAAGGCACAGGACGTCCGGTTCGGCGGTGCCGAGCCAGTCCAGCAGGCGCGGCAGCCGAGCGAGCACCGAGTTCACGTTCCAGGTGGCGATGCGCACGCTTGCGAGCCTGGCACAGTCAGCGCTTGCTCGGTGCGCTGGCTGACCTACCCTGGACGCGTGGCGAATTCTATCGGCTTCGCCGGCACTCCCAGATGGCTCGCCGGGCATCTCGTGGTGCTCGCGGCCGCGATGACGATGGTGCTGCTCGGTCGCTGGCAGTTGACGGTGTCCGAGCGGAAGGGCTTCTCGCTGCAGAACTTCGGCTATGCCCTGCAGTGGTGGGCGTTCAGCATCTTCGCGCTCGTGCTGTGGGCCAAGATCCTGCGCGACCGATCGCGGCATGCGGCTGCACCGCTTGCCGAGGCGCCCGCGGCGGTCGAACGGCCCGTCGCCTACCGCCGGTACCTGATGCCGCAGAGTTCGGAGCGCCCGATCGAATCGGACGACCCGGAGCAGGCCGCCTACAACGCCTACCTCGCCTCGCTCGCCACGCGGACGGAGCAGGGCGAGAGGGGGACCCGGTGAAGGAGCTCACCGACGTCAGCCAGCCGCGGTTGCCGGCAGCGCGGGTGGCTGCCGCGTCCGGTGCGCTGCTCCGCTTTCGGATCATGGCCTTCGCCACCGGCATCGTGCTGCTCACCGGGACGATCGCGCTGATCCTCAAGGCCCTCGGCGTGCCGCACCTGGAGCCCGGTACCGGCTTCGTCTGGCTCGGGCACGGTTACCTGTACCTGGTCTACGTGGTCATTACCGCGGTCCTCGGGATGAAGCTGCGCTGGCCGTTGGCGCGCTATGCGGTGGTGATGCTGGCCGGGACGATCCCGACGATGTCGTTCGTGGCGGAGCACTTCGTCACCCGCGCCACCCGCGCCGCCGCCACCGACGAACCGGTGGCAGCTCGATAGCGTCACTCGCCCGAGGTGCCGTCGCGGAACTGGCGCCGCGCGCCGAAGCCCGCCACCAGGTCGGCGCGAGCGCGAGCCACGCGCGAGCGGATCGTGCCCACCGGGCAGCCGCATACCTCAGCGGCCTCCGCGTAGGACAGTCCGACCAGTTGGGTCAAGACGAACGCCTCGCCACGCTGGGGTCGAGCGCGTCGAGCAGCGCTCGCAGCGCCACCGCGTCGGCCGGGTCTGGCCCGGCGGAGTTGGAAGGCGCGCTCGCAGCACCGCTCGGCGACCGCGTCCCATCCACTAGCGCCTTCCTGTGAACTGCCGCACGCCGGGAACCCGATGGGCGTTTTTCTCGACTAACACGACGCGGCAGAAGGGCAGCTACCAGCACGACAAGGCCGCCGAGCCAGGCCGCCATGGCGCTCAGGTGCGCGGTGTCGAGGGCGAGCGCGAGCCAGGGCGGGTGGGTGGTCCGCGCATGCCCGGTCGCGGTGAAGGTGAACTCGACGCCTATCGCGAGCGGCCAGGCGGTGTCCTCGTAACGCGCGCGAACCCGGCCAGGCTGCATGGCCAGGCCGAGCAGGACGCCGAGCGCGCCGAGCAAAAGCAGCCGGGCGCAGTGGCACTGCCCATAGTTCGATTGCAGCGTCGTCACCCGTTCGCAGTTCGATGCGGTCACTGCGCAGCTCAGCGTCGAGCTGTCATGAGCGATTCAGGAAGGCAATCCGTGACACGATCGCAGCCCTGCGCAGTTTCCGGGTTCCGTCCGAGAGGCCGACGGCGAGCCCGAACAGCGCGTTCGCCGTCGTCACCGATGCGCGACGCAGGGTGGCGAACTGATGCGCATGCCTTGGCCGGCCGCAGCCGCCGGCGTCGCGGCAATCGTGGTCAGTGACGCGTCCGTCCGCCCGTCCCGCCCACCGATGCGGCTGCCGCGTACTTCACTGTTCGCAACACAACCGGAGAACCGGACCGGTTGGCTCGGTGACCCTCGGTGCCGGCGCGTCGGCGATGTTGCACACGCCTGGCATGCGCATGAACATGGCCGGTCCCGTGATCCCCGCCCATGGCAAGCTCGTACTGTCGACAGGCACGGGTCACGTGATGGTCGAACACCTGTTCGGCACGTTGCGAGGCGGGGGAGAATGTCAACTTCAGGCGCACCTTCGCCAGCGCCGGGATGATCTCGGTGAAGCGCCGGTGATCGCGTTCGGAGCCGCTGCTCCGAGGGCCGCACCAAGTGGAGGAAGCAGCTCATGAAGCGACTACCGTGCGCGGTGCAGGTCGCACTTCTAGCATTGTCGCTCGTCTTGTTCGCGGCGCTGACCGGTTGCTCGTCCGCCGGGGGGCCGTCGCCGTCCTCGTCTGGGCTGAACGACCAGACCGGCGCCGGGCCCTATCAGGGTGTCGGCCTGGAGCCGGCCCGGCCACGTCCGTCCTTTACGCTGACAGACACGTCCGGCGCGAGGTTCCCCTTCGGCGATCGCACAGGCGGGCACCCGACGCTGCTGTACTTCGGCTACACCCGATGCCCGGACATTTGCCCGGCGACGATGGCCGACATCGCGCTGGCACTGAAGAAACTACCGATGCCGATACAGCGCAAGACCTACGTGGTGTTCGTCTCGACTGACGTCAAGCACGACACCGGACCCGTCCTCGGCAGGTGGCTGAAGAACTTCGCCGCGGGCCAGCACGCGAAGTTCGTGGGATTGCGTGGGACGAAGGCGCAGATCGACGCCGCGCAGGCGGCCGCGCACGTCTTCCTCGCCGAGGACGGCGGGCAGACCCATTCGGCGCAGGTGCTGTTGTACGGCTCGGACGACTACGCACGGGTGTCGTTCGTTTACGACGGCACCGGCGAGCAGGCCCAGATCGAGCACGATCTTCCGCTGGTGGCTGGGTAGGGTTTGTGGCGTGACCGGAGCTTGCGAGCGAACCATCGGCATCGCGGC
Organism: Actinomycetota bacterium; assembly: GCA_030948475.1. Classification (GTDB taxonomy): domain Bacteria; phylum Actinomycetota; class Actinomycetes; order Mycobacteriales; family Jatrophihabitantaceae; genus JALZAI01. The sequence goes on along the minus strand of JALZAI010000060.1, from coordinate 2,046 downwards.
TTTGCCGCCCGACCGAGCGTAGCGAGGCTCGGGCGTGGGGTGGCAGATGATCCGGCCGTGGCTGGGCACAGTTGCCCGGCTCGTCCTCGGCGTCGTGTGGGTATGGGCCTCCCTGGCCAAGCTGCGTGCGCCGCTTGACTTCGTGCGCACAGTGCGCGCGTATGACGCGACGCCGGAGTTGGTGTCCAAAGGGATCAGCTACGGTCTCCCGGTGCTCGAGATCGCCATCGGCGCCTTGCTCATCGTCGGCGTTGCGGTACGGCTGGCCTCGGCCGCGTCGGTGTTCCTGCTCGTCGTGTTCCTGTTCGGGCTGATCCAGGCAGCGGCCCGGGGTTTGCAGCTGGACTGCGGCTGCTTCGGTGGCGGCGGCAGCACGACCGGCTCGACCAGTTACACGCTCGACATCCTGCGCGACGTCGGGCTGCTGGTCCTCGCAACTTTCTTGGTCGTGTGGTCGTTCACGCGGCTTTCGCTGGAGGAGTTCCTCGCGCGCCACGATCAGGTCGCGCCACCCTCGGCCAAGCGGATGCGTTCCGAGCAGGGTCGGCGCAAGTACGAGTCGCAGGTGGCGCTGGCGCGCTCGCAGGCACGCAGCCGTGGCTTGTACCTCAACGGCTCGCTGGCGCTCGTCGTCGTGCTGATCTCGGTGATCGGGATTGGCGTGCAGGCCGGACGGGCGAAGATCGACATCAACATTCCGGCGCAGAACGCGTCGGTCACCGACGGGATCGTGTACGGCAAGCAGGCGGCAGCCACCGTGGACATCTACGAGGACTTCGGGTGCCCGGTGTGCCTGGCCTTCGAGCAGCAGACGCACGTCCAGCTGGACAAAGACGTCACGGGCAACCTGGCCCAGGTGCGCTTCCACCCGATATCGATCCTGGATCGCAACTCGCCGAACAGGTACTCGACGCGGGCGGCCAACGCGGGCATCTGCGCCTCCGACGCCGGCGTCAACCAGTTTGTGGCGTTCCACAACGTCCTGTACGGCTCATACCTTGGCAAACAGGTGCAGCCCAGGGAAGGGACGGTGGGACCGAGCGACGCGAAGCTCGTCACGCTCGCGCAGGCGGCCAAGCTGACCACTGCACAGGTCAGCACTCTTTCGCAATGCCTCTCCGCCCAGACCTACGTCCCGGTCGTCCAGGCGATGACCGATGCCGCGAGCAAGAAGGGCATCAGTTCGACGCCGACGATTCTGGTTAACGGCAAGAAGCTGGCCTCGCACGATCTCGCGACGCTGCAGAGCGCGATCAAGGCGGCGGACGCGAATGGTCCGGCCCCGTCGCCCTCGCCAACTCTGTCGCCCACTGTTTCGCCGGGCACTTCTCCGGCCGTCAGCTCCACGCCAAAGCCGACCGGCTCATCGTCGACCGGGTAGATAGGTCGGAGTCGTGGCCTGGATGCCAGAAGGCCGGCGCCGCCTTGTCGGAAGCGCCGGCCCTTTTGGTGACGGGCTTACTTGTTGGCAGCTTCCTTCAGCGCGCTACCTGCAGTGAGCTTGACGGTCTTGGCGGCCGGGATGGTAATCGTCGCGCCGGTCGCGGGGTTTCGGCCCTCGCGCTCGGCGCGCTGGCCGACCGACTGGGCGAAGAAGCCGGGGACGCTGACCTTTTCGCCGCTCGTTGCGGCGCCCTCCAGCGTCGACTGCAGGCCGCGCAGGACAGCGTCGACAGTCTTCTGCTCCAGGTCTGCGGCCTCGGCGACGGCTGCCACCAGTTCCTTGCGGTTCACAGGGATCTCCCTTGATCGTCGTGGGCGGTGCTGGACCCAGTATCGCGGACCGGCCTGAATGTCCGATAAACCGGGGGGTGTAGCGGCTCGGCGTGTCGTTCTCGGACGACGCTGCGGTACGCCGGTCTTCCGCGTGCCGTGTAGGCTCCGATCTGGTGTTGGGGGCCCCGCTCCGGGCGCCCGACGGGGCTGTGGCGCAGCTGGTAGCGCACCACACTGGCAGTGTGGGGGTCAGGGGTTCGAATCCCCTTAGCTCCACTATATAACTGCAGCTCAGAAGATATAAAAGTTCCAATCTGGTTACCGCGTCAA
>JALZAI010000058.1 GCA_030948475.1 Actinomycetota bacterium | reverse complement strand
ACCTACCTCGAGCCGGACCGCCGCTTCACGATTCCGGAGCTGGTCCAGCGATCGAGCCGCCCTCAGCCTACGGTCGCACGCGAGGTTGAGCGGCTCGTCGAGGCAGGCCTGCTCGAGACCGAACTGCGCCGCGGCCGTCGCAACGTCTGGGCGAACACGACCTCCCCGATCTTCGATGAACTCCACTCGATCCTGCTCAAGACGATCGGCCCGAAGGCCGTCCTGGAGACACAGCTTCGCGGACTGCCCGGCGTCGACCGCGCGCTGATCTACGGCTCGTGGGCGCGCCGCTATCACGGTGAAGCTGGCCGGCTCCCCCAAGACGTCGACGTGATGGTCATTGGAACCGGAGACGTCGGCGAGATCCGTGCCGAGGCCGATCGGGCGTCACGCAAGCTCGGCCGCGACGTCAACGTCACGGTGCTGACGACTGACGAGTGGGAGCACGGCACGAGTGGGTTCATTACTCATCTCAAGTCCGAGCCGCTGGTCGACCTGGATCTGCTCCGATGACGCTGCCTCAACCTGTCGCGTCCCTGATCACCGCGGCTCGCCTTGAACGAGTACCTGCCGACAGACCGAGCGCCCTCGCACGTCTGACTCGCGCGGAGGAGAAGCTCGAGGCCGCACGCAAGATCGCCGAGATCGACGTCGAGGTCGCTTATGTGACTGCCTACGACGCGACCCGCATAGCGGTGACCGCCCACCATGCTCGCGAATGGCTACCGCGTGCGGCCGATCGCGCGAGCGCACGAAGCGGTCGGGGTCTACGCCGAGGCGATGGTCAACAGTCTGAGCGCGTCCGAGTTCCAGCGGATGCGGCGCCGGCGCAACAAGTCCGAGTACGACGACGTCACCATCGGGCGAGCCGACCTCACCGCCGATCTCGCTCACGGCGAAGCGATCATCGAGGCCGTTCGAAATGCGATTTGATCAAGGCGTGGTGATCGATTCGAACAGTGATCTTGGCCTAGTTGATCTTTACGGGTACACATCGGGTACACACCAGAACTGAAAATGGCCGTTGTTGATCAACGACAGCAAACGCATCTACGCCAGCGAATCCAGGCCCTACAAGCACTTTCCAACGATCTTCAAAATCGCGAAAATGGCTCTCCGGAGGCGGTGGCGCAGGTTCGAATCCTGCCGGGGGCACCGCTTTCTGGACTCAGTCCATGATCACGGCATTGGTTGCAGACGCACATCGGGTACACATCGGGATCAAGCTTGCGCGCTTGTTTCAAAGCTTTCCTGCGTCGATCGTGGCGTTGTTCGATTTCACGAAGAGATCTCTGGTTGCGCGCCGAGACCGGCAGGCTCATCCGCGATCGCCGAATACCGAGCGTCGGTCGCTTGCGGGCCATGATCGGAGCGACGTCGTTATGCGCGGCGCCAAGCGTTAGTGTGCGCTGTGCGCACTCGGAGTAGTTGGCAGGTCGGTCGAACCAGGTAGCACAGCCTCCACCGCGCTGACCGGTTAGCCGGAATGTTGACCAGCGCCATACCCTCACCCGTGCTGCCAGCGCCGTTGAGCACCGCAAAGATCGCCCCGGAGACCGAGACCGTCCAGCGATTCCTGACGAGCGGGTGGGAGTCCGTGGATGCGGTGCTCCGAAACCTCGAGACCGTACGGTCGCTGCGTCGGGGAGAAGGACAGGACTTGCGAGGGCGTCTGACAAACAAGGTGCCGGCGGAGGTGGCCTGCCCTGAGTGGATTGTCGTCGCGTATCCGAGGCCGACGTATTTCGGCGACGTATGCCGCCGACGGGACGGCGTGTCGCCCTGTGTCGTAGTGGATCGCGGTCAGGTCGCTGGTCGCGTGTACGGTCTCGACGGTCCAGCGGTCACCGTTCTTGATCCAGTCGGTCAGGGTCCTGGGCGGGGTGGGCACTGGCCGATCTTGCTGCTGGCCAGGCTCGGTTCGGCTAGTAATCGAGCTGGCACGTTATGGCCTCTGCCCGATCGCGGCGACGATTGCGGTCTTGCGGACGATCTCGGCCAGACCGCTTTGCCGGCCGCTGCCGGTGACTCCGACGAAGCCGACGAAGCTGTGGGTGTTGGCGTCGAACGCCAGACCGTAGGAGCCCTTGGTCATGCTGGTGCAGGTCACGCCAGTCAGGTTCTTGCCGGCGACCGGCGCGACGGCGAGGGTGTGCAGCCCGGGGCAGCTCTCGGTGTAGCGCAGCAGGGCGGCGGCTGCCTTGGGGGCGGTGAGGTCCTGGTGCAGCGCCTCGACAATGATCTTGCCTTGTGCGTGCGCGGCCTTTGCTCCTGGCGCGATGTGCTCGAGGTAGGTGTCCCAGGCCGATGCCGCTGTCGGGGCGTCGCCTAGGTAGTGCGGCACGTCGTTGAGCGTGCACGTCCCGGACTGGCCGCCCGACACGATGTGGCCGTCCTTGCATCCGGGCACCCAGATCTTGTGGCCGTCCGCGGTCCGGCCGTCGCCGGCGTGTGTCCCGCTCACCGACGCCCAGGTTGTCGCCTGGGTCGTCTCGATGTAGAAGAAGTCCTGCGGGTCGGGCGTGGTCCAGGTCGGCGCGGCGTCGAGCTTGGCGGCCGCGTCGTCGAGGACGGTGTCGGCCACAGGCGCGTTCGTCTGCGCCGACGGGTGGTGTGATGGTGGTGCGATGTGACGCGCCGTGGTGTGCACGCCCGCCGGCTGACCGGCCGCTTGAAGGTGACGCTGATGGGACGAGCCGCTGTGCTCCGTGCGGAGCGTCACTGCGGTGACGGCGGCGGCCACAACCACCACCGCGGCGGCGGCGGCGGCCAAGGGCGCCAGCCGCCGCGCCGCGGCGGAGCCATGGGGTCGGCCAGGCCGGTCCTCGGTCACCTGAGCGAGAATGCTGACGGTGGACGGAGCACCGTGCTCGACGGCGCGCTGCTCCAGTTCGCGTAGCGCATCTCGGAGATCGTTCTCGTTGCGAATCACGGCATCGTCCTGTCCTCGGAAAGGGTGGTGGTTACGCGCAGGGTGGCCAGCCCACGGGAGATGCAGCTGCGTACAGTGCCGGTCCGGCAGCCCAGAGCGGCCGCGATGTCTTCATCGCATAGATCCTCGAAGTAGCGCAGCACGATCGCTGCCCGTTGCCGGGTCGGCAGCCGGGACAACTCGTCGAGCAGGGCAGCCCGTTCGGCGTGAACATCGCCCGGATCAGGCCCAGACGTTCCAAGTCGACCCGCCCGGACGTCGGCGAGCTGACCGATCTCTGGATGGGGTACTGTCCGGGCGCGGCGCCGCTTCCAGCTCACGAACTCATTCACCAGCATCCGTCGCACGTACGCATGCGGATCGCGTGCCGCAGACACCTGATGCCAGCGCTCGAAGGCGCGGCCAAGCACATCGGTGACGAGATCGCCAGCCAGGACCGTGTCACCGCACAGCACGACCGCGAACCGGAACGGCCGCAGCCGCGACTCATTCACGTACTGCTCGAACTGCACCCCTGAGGGCCTCTCGATGGACGCGGCTACCGAACCCGGTGAGGGCATATCGTCCTCCTGTTAGACGCCCTTAGACGCGCCACCGGCGTGATCTGTTGCAGTTGCGCCCATGATGTCCGTGACCGACCGGCGGCGCCCGAGTTCGATCAGCTTCACAGGGTCTTTGCCATCCGCTCGGCGGCTTCCTGCGTCAGCGCGGGCATGACGTAGCTGTAGAGGTCGGTCGACGTGCAGGTGGATGTGCCACACACTGGCGCGGTTGAGCAGCTGATCCACGCCTCGTAGGCGGAGGCAGTGCCCCAACCGCGCCATAGACGTTTCTACTGCCTCGGGATGACCGCTGACGGCACTGTCTGGAGCCGCGTCGTTTCGCCTGTAGCGGATCCGTCTACGGGTCGATCGTGGAGCGGTGCGCGACGGTGTAAAGACCTACTCGCGGCGGGGCGTGGCCCGTCGCTTGAATACCGCACGGAAGATTAGGCCGATGACGATCGCGATGGCGGAGACCACAACTCCGCCGATTATGGCGGCGGCCGCCGAGGCCCCGGTCACGAAGGCGATAACGAAGTAGATCACTCCGGCGATGAGCCCCGGGATCACGGCACTGGTCATCGTCGTGTTGATGCGCATGGCCCTACGCCCCATTCCAAGCCGGTAATCGCCTTCGTCGCCGACGCTACGCCGGATCAGCGATCGCGCGGCGGGTAAATTGCCGTGACGATTGCGGTCCTGCCGACGTTGCAACACGGCTCATCAGGCGGTCGACCCGTCGTTCCATGGCGTGACCCGTGTCGGTGGCGGATCCATTCCGGAGTGGCCCCTCGACGTTCGGCCACGGGGTTGTACGTGCGGGATGATCGCTGCGTGAGGTCCGGGGTGGCAGCGGCGAGCGGCGCGAACGGGGACGCCCCGGCGCTGCGTGTTGAGGGCCTGGGCAAACGGTTCGGTGACCGGGTCGCCTTCGACGACGTCTCGTTCGAGGTGGGTTACGGGGAGGTGTTCGGGTTCCTCGGCCCGAATGGTGCGGGCAAGACGACGACGGTGCGCACGCTCGGCACGTTGATCGCGCCGACATCCGGGTCGGCGACAGTAGCGGGCTTTCCGCTGGTGCCCGAGAACGGTGTCGAGATCCGTCGCCGGATCTCGATCATGCCTGAGTCGCCCGGGCTGTATCTGCGTCTGAGTGTGGCGGAGAACCTCGAGTGCTTCGCGGAGCTGTACGAGGTTGCTGATCCGAAGGACCGCGTGGGCCGGGTGTTGCGAGCGGTGCACCTGGCCGACCGCGCTGGCGACGCGTGCGGCACGTTGTCCAAGGGGCTTCGGCAGCGAGTTGCCCTGGCCCGGGCTCTGCTCAACGACCCGCAGGTGCTGTTCCTCGACGAGCCGACCGCGGGGCTGGACCCGGTCGCGGCGCGCGACGTCCACGACCTGATCGATCAGCTGCGGCAGCGCGGCGTCACGATCTTCCTCACGACGCATCGTCTCGACGAGGCTGAGCGGTTATGTGGCCGGGTCGCGATCCTGAACACGACGCTGCGAACGATCGGCCGCCCGAACGAGCTACGCGAACAACTGTTCGCCAAGACGCTCACCGTGCGGACTCTCGCCCCAATGCCGGAGCCGGGCCGTATCTTCGCCGGACTCCCATCGCTCGACAGTTGGCGCATCGACGGCGCGGGCTGCTACGTCCTGGCCGTGTCCGACCCGGTGGTCGCCGCGCCTCCGCTCACCCGCGCGCTGGTCGCGGCCGGCGCCGATGTGCTGTCGATCAGCGAGTCGCGCCACACTCTGCAGGATGTCTACCTCGAGCTCATCGACATCGACGACGAAGCGGGGCCGATGTGACCCCCGCGCCAGTCGCAGGCGGGTTCGGGCGATCTATCACAAGGAGCTGCGGGAGTACAGGCACAACGGCAACATCATTTACGCGATGGTGATCTTCCGCTGGTGTTCCTAATCCAGCCGCTGATCCAAATCTTCGCGCTGCCCAGTTCGGCCTCGGCGACGCTGCACCACGAGCACTCCCTGGTCTACATGCTGGCAATCCCGGCACTCGTGCCCGCCACCCTCGCGGCCTACTCCGTGGTCGGCGAGCGCCTGCAGGGCACCCTCGAACCCGTTCTCGCAACCCCGGTGCGCCGAGAAGAGCTGCTCCTGGGCAAGGCGTTAGCCGCCTTCGTCCCCTCTCTCGCCGTCTCCTACGCCGTCTTCGCGCTCTTCATCGGCGCCGTCGAACTGTTCGCCCAGCCAAGCGTCGCGGCCGCGCTCATCCAAGGCCCGGACCTGCTCGCCCAGCTGGTGTTCACCCCGCTGCTGGCAGCGGTCTCCATCTGGATCGGCATCGCCGTCTCGGCCCGCTCGCGCGACCCCCGTACCGCTGCGCAGCTCGCCCTCCTCGTCAGCCTGCCCTCGGTGGCAGTGACCACGCTCATCGCGTTCAACGTCATCCCCGCGACCCTGCCGGTGGCCTTCGCATTCGGCACTGGACTCGTGGTCCTGGTCCGGCTCGGCTGGCGGGTCGCCTCAGCCACCTTCGACCGCGAACGACTCATCATCAGCATCAAATAGCCACACGCACAACTCAGCCCCGACGCCAAACCAGTCCCGGTCCCGGTCCCGGTTCCGGTCCCGGTCCCGGTCCCGCCTGGAGGGAGAGCACGAGCCGCCCGCCTCCGCAGCCGCACTCGACCTGAGCCCCGCCGACCTCGCTCGCCTCGACGCCATCGCCCCCGAGGCAACCGCGAGTCCTTCGCCGCCCACGGCATCACACGCACCCCGCGTGAGCACGACCACTACCCTCCTGGCCAGCAAATAGTCAGGAGGCCCCGACCCATGCCGACCCACCAAGCGCCCCAGTATCCGTAACCGGGCACGCGCGCTGCCCGCGGCAGAGTCGGGTGTTGGTGCGGTGGTTGCTATCGGCGACCGGCGAGCCAGTAAACGAGTGAGTTGCCGGGGTTGACGGTGATGAAGATCCGCCAGAGATTCTTGCGGCCGCGGACAGCCTTGTCGGAGCGCTGGTCGAGGTCACGCCACGCCAAGACACACGACACAAGCTGAACGAGGACGACGACCACGAGGACCGGTTTGCTTGGCTTGTTCACAACTCCGGTTTACTGCCGTACTGATCGCTGCGCAACGCGGCACGGAGCGGATGCTCGCGCGTTAGCGAGTTCGAGTTCCGGCATTCTGGTCCTGACCAACAGGTTCTTTCACGGTGCACGGCGGCGAGCGCACGCGGGTAGTGTCCTCGTGTGGCTGGGCGCGGCGGTGACCTGACGTTTTCCGACGCGGAGCGTGCGGTCGATGTTCTGTTGGGTGAGTCGTATCTTGCCGCCCAGCATGAGCTGCCCGGGCTCGTCGCCGCGGGTGCCGCGGTGCTCGAGGCTGCGGATGCGCTGGTGTATCTGGTCGATCTTCAACAGCAGGCGTTGGTGCCGTTCGGCGGTGGGCACAGGCCGGGCACGGCGGACGTCGTGGCCGCGTTGAGCGTCGACGGGTCGCTAGCCGGGCGCAGCTTCCAGCAGGGGGAGGTGCTCACCCAAGCCGGTGAGGACGACGGGGTGCGGGTGTGGCTGCCACTGCTCAGTGGGGCCGAGCGCCTCGGTGTGCTCGCGGTCACGGTCGAACGCGCTCGCGAGCACGACCTGGGCAGCAGTGAGTTCGGCAGTCGGCTGCAACGGTTCGCGGCACTGGTAGCGGAGATCGTGATGACCAAGACGTCTTACGGCGACACCATTGTGCGGCTGCGACGTCGCTCGGCGATGGGGCTGGCTGCAGAACTGCAATGGTCGCTGTTGCCGCCCCTGACCTTCGCCAGCAGCGACGTCACTGTGGCCGGTGCACTCGAGCCCGCCTATCGCGTTGCCGGGGACTCTCTTGACTACGCCGTGGACCGGGGAGTGGCCCGGCTCGCTGTCTTCGACGGCATGGGCCACGGTCTGCGCAGCAGCCAACTCGCGAGCGTCGCCATCGCCGGGTACCGCAACGGGCGCCGCTCCGGGCTCACCCTGCTCGACATGGCCGCCGGCATCCACGACGCCCTGATCGAGGCCTTCGGTGGCGGTGCATTCACCACGGGGTTGCTCGCCGACCTCGACACCGACACCGGACTGTTGAGCTGGATCAGCGCCGGCCACCCAGAACCGCTGCTGTTCCGCGAAGGACGATTCATTAAGGCTCTCAGCTCCTCCACCGCGCAGCCGCTGGGCATGCAACTGCCACAAGACGTAGCCCGGCGGCCCTTCACCATCTGCCGCGAACAACTCGAACCAGGCGATCGCGTCCTGCTCTACACCGATGGTGTCACTGACGCCCGCTCGCCGGACGGCGACTTTTTCGGCGATCAGCGGCTCACAGACTTGCTCACCCGCAACTACGCCGACGCCCTCTCGGCTCCCGAGACACTGCGCCGAGTCGTACGCTCCCTACTCGAACACCAGCAAGGCCAGCTCACCGACGACGCCACACTGCTCCTCATGCAATGGCGAGGCGCAACACACACCCTCCCGACCTGAACGCCTTGGTGACCAGCGCCGGTCGTGGGCCTGTCCGAAATTTGTGTGAGGCTCCGGCTAGTTGATGTTGAGTCGGCCGCCGTAGGTGCTGGCCAGTGTTCAGGATGCTCGTCCAGGCGCTGGTCCGTCCGGTGAGTTCGGTCGCCGCTCGCGGCCGGTGAGGTAGAGGATCTACGTCGCGGCCTGCTCGGTCCCACACCCTCACGCCGTCCTGTGTGGGGGGACGTTCAGAGTCGGTCCGGCTGCCGTCTTGGTCAAGACGATTGCTTGGTCTTCCCCGGGGGTGTGGCAGCTGTTCTTCCGACGATGACGCCGACGGCGCTCATGACGTCGCCATGGCACGCATCGTCTCACCGATCAGATGGAGCTCGTCACCTGGTTGGTCATGGTGATGTCTCGGAAGTAAGCCCTGTCGTTGCAGGGTCCGCGGGTGTCGAGGCTGAATTCCGGGATCGTGACGGTTGCCCCGTCGGGAATGTGCACGGCGTGGCATTGGGTGAGGTTGGCGATCTTTCCGGCGACGGTGACGTCGACGGACAGGTCGTGATTCGGGCTCACCTCGTAGACCAGTTCGCCGTGGGCGTCGCCGACGCCGACGCCGACGGTGCCGCCTGCGCCGAGCGCGGACCGCGCTTGGGTGAGTCTTGCGCGTGGGGTGGTGATCATGATGTCTCCTAGAGATTGCCTTGTGCGGTGTGACCCGATGTCGCCGCACGGGCCTGGCGCTGGGCATGGTTGCAGCGAGAAATGGTGCGGCCAGAGACCGTTACCTCTGCCGGTCCCCTGGTCGGTGGCGTGTTCGGTTCGGCCTTCAGCTGGGGGTGAATGTGGCGAGCACGTCGGGCAGCGTCTGCCGCGGCAGCGCCAGTGGGCTCGTGGCGGGGGCGTCGACGGTCAGCACCCCGGTGTCCATGGCAAGCGCGGTGCGGTTCTGGCGAGCGAACGCCGGGCTGACCGGGCGGGCGAAAACAGCCAGGGTCCGCAGCAGCGGTCGCGGCAGGTGGCGGAGAGAGCCGTGCCAGCCGCGGGCATCTTGTATCGCTCGGGCGAGTTCGGTCATGGTGATCGGTTCGCCGGATATCTCGAGGACCTGCCCGCGCAGTGTCGAGTCGATGGCGGCCCGGCTCACCACGGCGGCGACGTCGACGGCGGAGACGAACTGAATCGGTTGGTCGCCGCGGCCGAAGATCAGGGGACGACCGGAGTTGCCGGCGGTCTTGGTGAGGACGGTCAGCCAGGTCTCGAGGAAGGCAGCGGGGCGGATGATCGTCCACGGTGTTCCACTGCCGCGCAGGTGTTGTTCCGCGGCGTGCTTGGCGCGGAACAGGTCGAGGGGGCTGTTCGGTGATGCGCCGAGCACCGAGACGAGCACGACCTCCG
>JALZAI010000053.1 GCA_030948475.1 Actinomycetota bacterium | reverse complement strand
CGAGAAGGTCACCCCAGGCTGCCCCGTCGGGACCGGCGGTGGTGACCAGGCGGGACGGGTCGAGCCGGGTATTGGCGAGCCGCTTGGCCTCGGTCCGGTTGACGATCACCACGTCACAGCGGGCGAGCGTGTCTGGGGGAACGTCGTGGTAGGGGGAGAGGTTGAGCGCGACCGTGGCCCCAGCGTCGTGGGCGGCGCCGATGGCGGCGATCGCGGAGTTGAAGGGGATCTCGAGTTGTAGCAGCAGCACGTCTCCGCGGGCGAGGTGGGCCCGCGAAATATCTTCGGGCCCGATGGCGGAGTTGGCGCCGGGGGACACGACGATCAGGTTCTCGCCGGCAGGGTCGACGACGACGACGGCGAGGCCGGTCATGGTCGACGCATCCTCGAGCAAGCCGGAGACGTCAACTCCGTGGTCAGCGAGCGCTGCACGGTAGGCGGGCCCGTCGTCGTGGGCGCCGACCCTGCCGATGAGCGTCGTCGACGCGCCGGCCGCTGCGGCCGCGATGGCCTGGTTGGCCCCTTTACCGCCCGGTCGTCGAGTCGGTCGGGCGCTGAGAACCGTTTCGCCGGGCGCCGGCAATCCCGCGACCTGTAACACGAGGTCGATGTTGAGCGAACCAAGTACGACGACGTTGCCCACGTGCTTACTCTCCTTTCACGACGTGCGAGCGCGCAGCCACGGGCCCCTGCTGCAAGAGCATGATGATCAGTGACAAGTCAGCCGCATTCGACGCGCAACGGTATCCGACCGGGTTCGGGTTGCGCCGCTTGGGCGAGTGCAGGATTCACGTTCGGTCCTTCCAGCGACGATCCGCCGGCACATCGGTTTGGTGCCGCGGTCAGTGTTGCGGGTTGACGACGCTCTTGAGGACGCCTGGGCGGGTGGTCGACGCGAGCGCTTCGTCAACTTGGCTGAGTGCAAAGTGGCCGGTGACCAGGGAGTCGAGGTCGACCATCCCGCGTGTGACGAGGTCTATCGCGGTGGGCCAGGTGTTGGCGTAGCGGAAGACGCCGGTGAGGATGAGTTCGCGATTTTGGATGGTTGACAGCGGCAGGGTGACGTCGCGTGGCCCCATGCCGACGAGCACGACTCGTCCGGCGGGACGCACTTCGCGGATGCCGGCGTGAACCGCACTCGGCGCTCCAGACGCGTCGATGAACGCATCGACCTGGAGGTCGAGCGAGCCGAGGTCATCGGTGTTGGAGTTGATGAGCCGATCTGCGCCGAAGGACGCGGCCAGTTGACATCGTGCATCGTCGATGTCGGCGACGATCACCTCGGCGGCCCCAAAGGCCTTGGCGACCTGCGTCGTGATGATGCCGATCGGACCGGCGCCGGTGATGAGCACGCGTGTGCCGACGGAGATCTCGGCTTTGCGGGCGGCGGCGACGGCAACGGACAGCGGTTCCATGAGCGCGGCGGCGTCGTCACTTATCGAGTCGGACACCGGCCAGGCGAAGTGGCCCTGGATCGTGACATATTCCGCGAAGGCACCGTCGACACCGGGCGTGGCGTAGAAGCGCAGTGCCGGGTCGAGGTTGTAGTGCCCGCGCAAGGTCTCGGTCGACGTCGGGTTAGGGCGCTGCGGTTCGATCGACACCCGCTGCCCGAGCCGCGCCGACGACACGGCGCGGCCGACAGCGACGATGCGGCCCGCGGACTCGTGGCCGAGTACGAGTGGTTCGCGGACGACCCAGTCGCCGAGGGTGCCGTCGTGCCAGAAGTGGGCGTCGGATCCGCACACTCCGACGGCCCCTACCTGGACGAGCACTTCGTCGTCGGCCAGGGCGGGCAGGTCGCGTTGTTCGAGGGTGATCTGCTGGGGCGCGGTGAGCACGCTGGCTCGCATGCTGGTCGGCAGCGGTGTTGTCATGCGTCCGTCCTCCGTTGTGTGGTGCGGCGTCGGGTGGCGGCCGACCCGGCGACGACAACGTTGATGCCCTTGTCCTTCATGCGCGTGCGGTGCTCTTTGGGTGTGGCGTCGTCGACGAGGACGACGTCGAAGTCCTGGAGCCGGGCGAGCGCGTGGAGTGCTTGTTTCTCGAATTTGGTGTGGTCGGCCAGCAGGATCCGGGTGTTGGCGGCCTCGAACATCGCGCGCTTGGTCTCGATGGTTTCGGGGTACTGGTGGAAGGCGATGTCATTGGTGATGGCCGAGGTCGACATGAGCAAGGTGTCGGCCCGCAGGCTCGCGATGGCCTGGGTGGTCATCGGCCCCATGAACGCGCTGCACCAGTTGTAATACTGGCCGCCGAGGCCGAGCAGGGTGATCCCCGGGACGCCGCGTAGGTCGGTCATCAGGGTGAGCACGTTGGTAATGACGGTCAGCGGTGCCTTGTGCTCGAGGTATGGCGCCAGGCGCAGGACGGTCGTCGAATCGTCGAGGAAGATTGCCTGGCCGGCCTCGATGTAGTGTGACGCGGCCTCGGCGAGGGCCTCCTTTTCCGTGGATTGGCGGCTGAGCCGGAAGACGTCACTGGACTCCACGAGCGTGGTGGACGTTGCGGTGGCGATGCCGCGGCTTTTGCGCAGCAGCCCGCGGCTCTCCAGCAGGTCAAGGTCGCGGTGGATCGTCATGACGCTTGTGTCGAACCGCTCGGCGAGTCGCTCGATGCGCACCGATCCTTCAGTCATCACCACCTCGGTGATGGCCCGCTGGCGCGCGAACTGCCGCGATTGGCGTGCGTCACCTGTGATTTGCTCGTCTGGCAACGCCGCTCCCACCCGGTAGCCATTGGGGCTGTAGCTACTCATCTGGCCTCAACACTCTCGTCCAGGATGGCTTTCAGAGCCATCGGCTCGTGCACGAACCGTCCCAGGAACAGGCCGTCGGCAGCCGCGCCGAGCTCGCGCAGCAGTCCTTCGCCGGCACTACCGCCGTAAATTATCGTGGCGTCGGACGGCGCATTGGTTGCGTCGAGGTGCGTGCGGATCGTGGCGAGCACCGTGGTGATGTGCTCGATGTCGGCGGGCTGCTCGGTTCCGATCGACCATTCCGGCTCGTAAGCGATAGCGAGCGGGGGCGGCGGACTTGCCTGCCCTGCTACGCCCGGAAGCGCCGCGTCGAGTTGGCGTACACACTCACGACCGGCGTCGGCGGCGGTGACATGCGTCGGTTCGCCGACGCAAAGGATGGGGACGAGCTGATTGCGCCACGCGGCTCGGACTTTGCGGCGCACCATGTCATCGTCCTCGCCGAAATGCCGCCGCCGTTCGCTGTGCCCGACCTCGACGTAGTGGACGCCGAGCTGGTGCAGGTCGGCGCCGCTGACCTCGCCGGTGAACGGCCCGCGGTCCTCGTAGTGCAGATTCTGGGCGCCGACGCGAATCGGCGTGCCGGCGACCGTGTTCAGTACCGCCGGCAGCGACGGGAAGGACGGCAGGATGACCAGCTCGGCGGCACCGTCGACGATGGCGGGATGGGTGCGGGCGATTTCGGCGACCTGCGCGATCCAGTGCGCCGTGCGAGCCGGGTCGAAGTACATCTTCAGGCTGACGGCGAGCAGGACCGTGCTGCCCTCAGCCCGCGCGGTGACGCTCATAGTCGCAGACCGCCGCGACCTTCGAGGCCGACGCGGACGTCTCGTCGAAGGTGTAGGTGAGCCATTCACGGGCCAGGCGGCGCGCGAGTTCGAGACCGATGACGCGTTGCCCGAAGGTCAGCACCTGCGCGTTGTTGCTCAGCACGGAGCGTTCGACGGAGAAGCTGTCATGCGCGGTCACCGCACGCACGCCCGGCACCTTGTTCGCGGCGATCGCGACGCCGAGCCCGGTGCCGCACACCAGCAGCGCCCGGTCGGCCGCGCCGGTGGCCACGAGTTCGGCGGCCGCGATAGCGATGGCGGGATAGGAAGTGTGGTCCTCGGCGTCGACTCCCACGTCGTGCACGGATTCGACGAGATCATGGCCGAGCAGGTCGGCTTTGAGCGCTTCCTTGTACTCGTAGCCGGCGTCGTCCGAGCCGATCACGAGGCGCAACTTCTCGGTCATGGTGTGGCCTTCCTGTCACGGTCGAGCACGTGCGCGACGGCGGTGACGGCGAGGCCGAACGACACCGCACCCGGGTCGGGGGTGCCGAGGCTCTTGTGCGCGTGGGTCCGGGCGCGGCCGCGCCGTGGGGTGAGTCCGCCGGTGGCCGCCGCGGCGT
>JALZAI010000329.1 GCA_030948475.1 Actinomycetota bacterium | reverse complement strand
GGCGGGCACGAAGGACGTCATGGTCGCAGCCCCCGTCCGGTGAGCTCGAGGAACACGTCCTCCAGGCTGCGCCGCTCCACGGTGAGGCGCTCGGCAAGCACTCCCTGCGCTGCGCACCAGGCGGTGAGGGTGGCGAGCAGCTGCGGGGTGACGTCGCCGCTGACCAGGTACTGACCGGCCTCGATCTCGACAGCCGCGGTACCAGGCGGCAGCGCGGTGAGCAACGACGAGAGCGGCAGCCCGGGCTGCGCCGTGAACCGGATCTGGCCCTCAGCGCCTGCCTTGGTGAGCTCCGCGGGCGAGCCTGCGGCGACGACCCGGCCGGAGTCGATCACGACCACGGTATCGGCGAGCTGCTCGGCCTCGGCCAGGAAATGCGTGGTGAGCACCACGCTGACCCCGTCGGTGCGGAGCTTGCCGATGAGCTCCCAGGTCACGCGACGCGCCTGGGGGTCCATGCCCGCCGTGGGTTCGTCGAGAAACACCAACTCGGGACGCGCGACCAGTGCCAGCGCAAGGGACAGCCGCTGCTGCTGGCCCCCGGACAGCCGCTTCACCGTGGTCCCGGCAACATCTGAGAGCCCGACGATTCCGAGCAACTCGCCGGGGTCCTGCGGGGTCGCGGCATAGGAGGCGAACAGCCGCAGCAGCTCGAGCGCGCGCGCCTCCCGGTAGCCGCCGACACCGTCCTGCAGCATCACCCCGACCCGTTGGCGCACCTCGGCGGCGTCGGCGATCGGATCGCGTCCCAGCACGCGCACCGTCCCCGAGTCGGGACGGCGCAGGCCCTCGCAGATCTCTACGGCGGTCGTCTTGCCGGCGCCGTTGGGTCCGAGCAGAGCCAGCAGCGACCCGCGTTCGAGCCGCAGCGACAGCCCGTCGACCGCGCGGCGCGCACCGTAGCTCTTGACGAGATCGCGGACCTCGACGGCGGGCGAGGGTGCGGACACCTTGCCAGTCTAGGAATCGCCCTCCGCCGCATCTACCAGCAGGAAGCGGGCTCCGAGACCGGTAGATGGGGCATCCGCCCGCCGCCGCGTGCTGAACCGACTCATCTGCATCCGCCCGTCCGCGCGCTCAGCTCGCGCGGGACGACCCGGCGAACGCGTCCACATAGTCCTGGCCGGAGAGCTTCTGGACGGCGGTCCGCACCGTCTCCGTGACCTCGCGCAGCACCCGGGAGCTGCGCTCCTCGCCCGCGCGGTCGCCGAAGCGCATCGCCGCGCCGAAGTTGACCTCGACGTGCGCGCGGTGCCAACGGTGGCTCCCCGGTGGCTGCACGTCGCGGGTGCCGACCAGTCCGACCGGCACGACCGGTGCACCGCTGCGCAGCGCCAGCCGCGCGATGCCGGTGCGGAACTTGTAGAGCCGCCCGTCGGGGGAGCGCGTGCCCTCCGGGTAGATGCCCAGCGCCTGCCCGTCCCGAAGCACGTCCACCCCGATGTCGATGACTCCCGCGGCGGATCTGGGGTCCGCGCGTTCGACGGGCACGTGCCCGCAGCCACGGAAGAACGCGGCCATGGCCCGTCCGCGCAGGCCGGGAGAGTTGAAGTACTCGGCCTTGGCGAAGTAGATGACCTGGCGGCGCGCGGCGAGCGGGGTGAAGAACTCGTCGGCGAACGAGACGTGATTGGCCACGATGATGACCGCTCCGGCCGGGGGGACGTGCTCGAGACCGGTGACGACCGGCCGATAGGCCGCCCGCAGCGCGGGGGCTAGGGTCAGTTCGAGCGCGCGGTACAGCACATCGGGAACCTACCCGTGCGGCCGATGCCGGGGGCGCTGCTGCACCGGCTGAGTAAATACGTCATACTGGTGTAGTGAAATTGAGGGACAGCACTCGCGACGCCGTCGCGCGCCTGATCCTCGAACGAGGACCGCAGAGCGCTGCGGCTCTGGGCGAGCGGCTCGAACTCTCGCCCGCCGCGATCCGGCGGCATCTGGATGCGCTCGTGGGCGACGGCCTGCTCACCGAGTCGCGCCCGCGCCCGTCCTCGCACCGGGGCCGTGGACGTCCGGCACGTGTCTACGCGATGACCGACACAGGGCGAACGGCGTTTCCGCACGCGTACGACGATCTCGCGATGACCGCGCTGCGCCACCTGCGTGACACCGGCGGTGAGGACGCTGTCGTCGCCTTCGCAGATCACCGTGCCGAGACCCTGGCCGGTGCGTTGCACAGCAAGGTGACCCGGCGCGCCTCGATCGGTGCGCGAGCTGGCGCGATGGCCGACGCGCTGACCGCGAACGGCTACGCGGCCACTACCGAGAGCGCATCAGCCGGCATTCAGATCTGCCAGCACCATTGCCCGGTCGCGCACGTCGCCGCCGAGTTCCCGCAGCTGTGCGAAGCCGAGACCCGCGCCTTCGAACGGGTTCTGGGCACCTACGTCCAGCGCCTGGCCACGATCGCTCATGGCGACGGGGTCTGCACCACGCATGTTCCCGTACCGCCCCGTAAAACGCCCACCCGATCCGGGAGGAATCAGATATGACGACCGCACCAGAACGTGTCCTGACTCAGGATGAGCAGATCGACGCTCTCGGTCGGTACGGCTTCGGCTGGTCCGACAGCGACGTCGCCGGCGCAAGTGCGCAGCGGGGACTGTCCGAGGCCGTCGTGCGCGACATCTCGGCGAAGAAGAGCGAGCCGGACTGGATGCTGCAGCGCCGGCTCAGGGCCCTGGACATCTTCGACAAGAAGCCGATGCCCAGCTGGGGTTCAGACCTGTCCGGCATTCACTTCGACAACATCAAGTACTTCGTCCGCTCGACCGAGAAGCAGGCGGCGACCTGGGACGACCTGCCTGCCGACATCAAGAGCACTTATGACAAGCTCGGCATCCCGGAGGCCGAGAAGCAGCGCCTGATCTCGGGCGTCGCGGCGCAGTACGAGAGCGAAGTCGTGTACCACAAAATCAACGAGGAGCTGGAGAAGCAGGGCGTCATCTTCCTGGACACCGACACCGGATTGAAGGAGTACCCCGAGCTGTTCGAGGAGTACTTCGGTTCGGTGATTCCCTCCGGTGACAACAAGTTCTCCGCGCTGAACACTGCGGTGTGGTCGGGCGGCTCGTTCATCTACGTGCCCAAGGGCGTGCACGTCGAGATCCCGCTGCAGGCGTATTTCCGGATCAACACCGAGAACATGGGCCAATTCGAGCGCACGCTGATCATCGTCGACGAGGACGCGTACGTGCACTACGTCGAGGGCTGCACCGCGCCGATCTACAGCTCGGACTCGCTGCATTCCGCAGTCGTCGAGATCGTCGTGAAGAAGGGCGCGCGCTGCCGCTACACCACGATCCAGAACTGGTCGAACAACGTCTACAACCTGGTCACCAAGCGGGCCAAGGCCGAGGCCGGCGCGACGATGGAGTGGGTCGACGGCAACATCGGCTCGAAGGTCACCATGAAGTACCCGGCCGTGTGGCTGATGGGCGAGCACGCCAAGGGCGAGGTGCTCTCGATCGCGTTCGCGGGTGAGGGTCAGCACCAGGACGCCGGCGCGAAGATGCTGCACCTGGCACCGCACACCTCCTCGACGATCATCTCCAAGTCGGTAGCCCGTGGCGGCGGACGTACCTCGTACCGGGGTCTGGTCGAGGTGCACAAGGGCGCCCACCACAGCAAGTCCACGGTGAAGTGCGACGCCCTTCTCGTCGATGAGATAAGCCGCTCGGACACGTACCCCTACGTCGACGTCCGCGAGGACGACGTGTCGATGGGCCACGAGGCCACGGTGTCGCGGGTCAGCGAGGACCAGCTGTTCTACCTGATGAGCCGCGGCATGTCCGAGGACGAGGCGATGGCCATGGTGGTGCGCGGGTTCGTCGAGCCGATCGCCCGTGAGCTGCCGATGGAGTACGCACTGGAACTGAACCGCCTGATCGAGCTGCAGATGGAAGGCGCTGTCGGCTAGTGACAGCGCTACTCAAACCGACCGGGACTCCGTCGGAACGATTCACCTCGCGCGATCCGGACGACTTCGCCGTCCCGCGCGGGCGTGAGGAGCAGTGGCGGTTCACGCCGCTGCGCCGGATCCGCGAGTTCTTCGAGCCGTTCGAGCCGGACGGTGTCATCGAGGGCGAGAACACGGTGCCCGAGGGCGCGCACGTCGACACGGTCACGCCGTCCGACGTCGCCGCATTCGGGACCGCGCTCGATCCTGCTGACCGGGTGAGTGCCCTGGCGATGCAGCGGGCCGAGAAGGGCCTGCACGTCCGCGTGGACGCCAACGCCGAGCTGGCCGAGCCGATCGTGCTGCGCCGGATCGGGCGCAGCGGCCGCGCCTACACCCACCACATCGTGGAGATCGGCGCCAACGCGCACGCCACGCTGGTCATCGACCACGCGGGCCTGATCCAGGTCGCGGCCAACATCGAGTTCGTCGTCGGCGACGGCGCGAACCTCACCGTGGTCGCGGTGAACCGTGCCGACGAGGGATCGGTTCAGCTGTCCTCCTATGCGACGCTGGTCGGACGTAACGCCCGGTACCGGCACGTCAATATCACCATCGGCGGCTCGGTGGTACGCATCGTGCCGACCGTTCGTTTCGCCGGACCGGGCGGGCACGCCGAGTTGCTCGGCGTCGGCTTCGCCGGCGACGGTCAGCATTTCGAGGGCCGGTTGTTCGTCGACCACTCCGCGCCGAATTGCTCCTCCGACGTCCTCTACAAGAATGCGCTGCTCGGCGAGTCGGCCCGCACCGTCTGGATCGGCGACGTGCGCATCCGGCCCGCCGCGACCGGTACCCGCACATACGAGATGAACCGTAACCTGCTGCTGTCCGACGGGGCGCGCGCCGACTCGGTGCCCAACCTCGAGATCGAAACCGGCGACATCGCCGGCGCCGGGCACGCGAGCACCACGGGACGATTCGACGACCTGCAGTTGTTCTACCTGCAGTCCCGGGGCATCGAGGCCGAAGAGGCACAGCGGCTCGTGGTCCGCGGCTTCTTCGCCGACGTCGTCGAGCGGATCGGCCTGCCGGACCTGCAGCAGCAGATCATGACCGCGATCGAGGCGCGCCTCGGTTTCACCCCTGAGCTGGAGAGCACCTGACTATGAGCACCCTGGAAATCCGCGACCTGCACGTCGCCGTGGGCGACGACGGCACCGAGATTCTCAAGGGCGTCGATCTCACCGCGTCCTCGGGCGAAACT
This sequence comes from Actinomycetota bacterium, assembly GCA_030948475.1. Taxonomy (GTDB): domain Bacteria; phylum Actinomycetota; class Actinomycetes; order Mycobacteriales; family Jatrophihabitantaceae; genus JALZAI01. The sequence continues at coordinate 12,121 of JALZAI010000329.1, read as the reverse complement.
CACGCGATCATGGGACCGAACGGGTCGGGCAAGTCCACACTCGCCTACTCGATCGCCGGGCACCCGAAGTACACGGTGACGCGCGGCTCGGTCACCCTCGACGGTCGCGACGTCCTTGCCATGACGGTCGATGAGCGCGCCCGCGCCGGACTATTCCTGGCCATGCAGTACCCGGTCGAGGTGCCGGGCGTCTCGGTGTCGAACTTCCTGCGGACTGCCGCCACCGCCATTCGCGGCGAGGCACCGAAGCTGCGTACCTGGGTCAAGGAGGTCAACGCCTCGATGGATGCGCTCGGGATGGACAAGGCGTTCGCCGAGCGCAGCCTGAACGAAGGCTTTTCCGGCGGGGAGAAGAAGCGCCACGAGATCCTGCAACTCGAGCTGCTAAAGCCGAAGATCGCGATTCTGGACGAGACCGACTCGGGACTGGACGTCGACGCGCTTCGCACCGTCAGCGAAGGCGTGAACCGGGTGCGGGAAAGCGGGATCGGCACGCTGCTGATCACGCACTACACCCGGATCCTGCGCTACATCAGCCCCGACTTCGTCCACGTGTTCTTCGACGGACGCATCGTCGAATCGGGGGGAGCCGAGCTGGCCGACCGCCTCGAGTCCGAGGGCTACGCGCGCTTCGGTGTGAACGAGACCGCGAGCGCATAACCATGACCGGCCTGGACGTGGAGCTGATTCGCAAGGACTTCCCGATCCTGGCGCGCGAGATCCATGGCGTCCCGCTGGTCTACCTCGACAGCGCCAACAGCGCGCAGAAGCCGCAAGCCGTCATCGACGCCGAGTCCGACCTGTACGCGAACCATTACGCCAATGTGGCGCGGGCGGTGCACACGCTCGGCAGCGAGGTCACCAACGCCTACGAAGGTGCGCGCGACAAGGTGGCCGCGTTCCTCAACGCGCCGTCGCGCGATGAGGTGATCTTCACCCGCAACATCACCGAGGCGCTGAACCTGCTCGCGTACTCGTTCTCGAACGCCTCGACCTTCGCCGGTGCCGAGCAGTTCGCGCTCGGCCCGGGCGACGAGATCGTGGTCACCGAGATGGAACACCACAGCAACATAGTCCCGTGGCAGCAACTCGCTTTGCGCACCGGTGCGACGTTCCGCTGGATCCCGATCGACGACGAGGGACGTCTGGTCGACGCGGCGATCGAGGAGGTGATCAACGAGCGCACCAAGATCGTCTCGTTCGTTTACCAATCCAACGCGCTCGGCACGATCAACCCCGTCGCGCGGATCACCGCCCGCGCCAGGGCGGTCGGGGCGATCTCGATCGTGGACGCCGCGCAGGCCGCGCCGCACCTGGCGCTGGACGTGCAGGCGACCGGCGCCGACTTCGTCGCCTTCACCGGGCACAAGCTGTACGGACCGAGCGGCGTGGGAGTGCTCTGGGGACGCTACGACCTGCTCGCGCAGCTGCCGCCGTTCCTCGGCGGCGGCGAGATGATCGAGACCGTCACCATGCAGGAGTCGACCTTCGCGGCGCCGCCGCACCGCTTCGAGGCGGGCACGCCGATGATCGCGCAGGCCGTGGCACTCGGTACCGCCGTCGACTACGTGACCGGCATCGGCATGCACGACATTCGCGAGCACGAGAAGGCGCTCACCGCACACGCGCTCGAGGGGCTGCAGACGATCCGGGACCTGCGGATCATCGGGCCGTCCGTCCCGGTCGATCGCGGCGCCACGATCTCCTTCGCGCTCAAGGGCATCCACCCGCACGACGTCGCTCAGTTGCTCGACGAGCAGGGGATCGCGGTCCGCGCCGGGCACCACTGCGCCCGCCCGGTCTGCATCCGGTACGGAATACCCGCGACCACGCGTGCGTCCTTCGGTGTGTATACGACTCCCGACGAGATCGACGCGCTCGTCCGAGGCGTGCAGCGGGTGCAGGAGGTGTTCGCACGATGACCATGTCGATGGACTCGATGTATCAGCAGATCATCCTGGATCACTACAAGAACCCGCAGCATCGCGGCTTGCCTGAGGACTTCGACGCCGAGGTGCACCACGTCAACCCGACCTGCGGCGACGAGGTCACACTCCGGCTCCGGCTGGCTGACGGCACGGTAGCCGAGCTCGGCTGGGACGGCGAGGGTTGCTCGATCAGCCAGGCGTCCACGTCGGTCATGACCGAGCTTGTGCTCGGCAAGTCGGTGGACGAAGCCCTCGCGTTGCAGCGCAAGTTTCTGCAGCTGATGCAGTCGCAGGGCCACGCCGAACTGACCGAAGCGGACGAGGAGCAACTCGAGGACGCCGTCGCGTTCGAGGGAGTTTCGAAGTACCCGGCGCGGGTCAAGTGCGCCCTGCTGGGCTGGATGGCGATGACCAGCGCCGTGGCCGAGGCTGGCTGGGGCACTGACGATGTGAAGGAGCAGAGCGCATGACCGCACCGACGCAGGACACGCTGCCGTCCCGTGACGAGATCGACGAGGCGATGCGCGACGTCGTCGACCCCGAACTGGGCATCAACGTGGTCGACCTGGGCCTGCTCTACGACGCCCGCGCCGACGAGAGCGACGCCGGGACGGTGATCACCTTAGACATGACGCTGACGTCCGCGGCCTGCCCACTCACCGACGTGATCGAGGACCAGACCAACAGCGCGCTGACCGGTGGCCCCAAACCGCTCGCTGCCGATGTGAAGATCAACTGGGTCTGGATGCCACCGTGGGGTCCGGACAAGATCACCGACGACGGCCGCGAGCAGCTGCGTGCACTCGGCTTCAACGTCTGATACACGCTCGGCCGTGAGCGCGCGCAGTGAGCAGATGTCGAATGATCCCGTTCCCGGCGCCCGCGCGGCCATCGACGCCGATCTGTTCGACTATCGCGGCCTGCTCAACGAGGACGAGCGCGCGTTGCTCGACAGGTTGCGCGCCTGGCTGCAGTCCGAACTCGCGCCCATCGCCGACACGTGCTGGGCCGGTGCCGAGTTCCCGCATCAACTGGTGCCTGGCTTCAGCGAGCTCAACGTCGTCGGCCTGCCCTATGACCTACCCGGCACGCCGACCGAAGGACGGCTGCTCGCCGGGTTCGTCAGCCTCGAGATCTCGCGAATCGACTCATCCTTCTCGTCGTTCTACGGCGTGCACAGCGGTTTGGCGATGGGCAGCATCTACTACTGCGGGTCAGATGAGCAGCGCGAGCGGTGGCTGCCCGCGATGCGCCGGCTGGACAAGATCGGCGCGTTCGGGCTCACCGAGCCGCACGGTGGCTCGGACGTGGCCGGTGGCCTGGAGACGACGGCATGTCGCGACGGCGACGAATGGGTGCTCGACGGCGCCAAGCGCTGGATCGGCAACGGCACCTTCGCCGACCTAGTGATCATCTGGGCGCGCGACGTCGACGACAAGCACGTGAAGGGATTCGTCGTCGAGCAGGGCACGCCAGGGTTCACGGCCACCAAGATGGAGGGCAAGCTCGCGCTGCGGTCCGTGCAGAACGCCGACCTCGTCCTCGACGGCGTGCGGGTGCCCGAGGAGAACCGGCTGCAGCGGGCCAACGGTTTTAAGGACACGAACACAGTGCTGCGGCACACCCGCGGCGGTGTCGCGTGGAGCTCGGTCGGGGCGATGATGGCCGTCTACGAGGTTGCCGTGCAGTATGCCCGCGACCGCGTGCAGTTCGGGCGCCCCATCGGGGGTTTCCAGCTCGTGCAGGATCTGCTGGCGCGCATGCTCGGCAACATCACCGCCTCGCTCGGATTGGCAGTGCGCGTCGCGCAGCTGCAGGACGAGGGGATCTTCCGCGACGAGCAGGGCGCGCTGGTCAAGTCCTACTGCACCAGCCGGTTGCGCGAGACCGTGTCGTGGGCGCGGGAGTTGCTCGGCGGCAACGGCATCCTGCTCGACTACGGCGTCGCCCGCTTCTTCAACGACGCCGAGGCGCTTTACTCCTTCGAAGGGACGCGCGAGATCAACACACTCATTGTCGGGCGCTCGATCACCGGCATCGGTGCGTTCACCTGAGCGCGGCTACGATAGCGGTATGTCTTCGATGACGGTGTAGCCGGCGGCCTGCGTCCGCACCACCGGTCTGTCCACTGTCAGGGAGAAACAATGATCACCGCCACCGATCTCGAGCTGCGCGCTGGGGCGCGCATCCTGCTCGAGCCGATGACGTTGCGCGTGCAGAATGGCGATCGGATCGGGCTGGTCGGTCGCAACGGCGCCGGCAAGACGACGAGCATGCGCGTCCTCGCCGGCGAGGCGCAGGCACACGCTGGGCGCATCGACCGAACCGGGCCGGTCGGGTACCTGCCTCAGGACCCGCGGACCGGTGACCTCGACGTCACCGCCCGCGACCGGGTGCTGTCTGCGCGCGGCCTGGACACTCTCGTCGCCGACATCGCCAAGGTCCAGGTGCGCCTGGCCGAGACGCCGGACGACGAGGCGCTGGTGCGCCGGTACGGCAACCTCGAAGAGCGCTTCACCGCCCTGGGCGGCTACGCCGCCGAAAGCCAGGCGGCGCGGATCTGCGCGAACCTGGGGCTGCCCGAGCGCGTCCTCGTCCAACCGCTGCGCACGCTGTCCGGCGGCCAGCGGCGACGCGTCGAACTCGGCCGGATTCTGTTCGCCGACACAGCCGGGCAGCCGTCCACGATGCTTCTGGACGAGCCGACCAACCATCTCGACTCCGACTCGATCACGTGGCTTCGCGATTTCCTGCGCCAGCACACCGGCGGCCTGATCGTCGTCAGCCACAATGTCGAGTTGCTCGAAACTGTGGTGAACAAGATCTGGTACCTCGACGCCAACCGCACAACGGTCGACGTCTACAACGTCGGCTGGAAGGTCTATCTGCAACAGCGCGAGACCGACGAGCGCCGCCGCCACCGCGAGCGCGCCAACGCCGAACGCAAGATCGAGGCGCTGCGCTCGCAGGCGGACAAGATGCGCGCCAAAGCGACCAAGGCCCGCGCCGCGCACCAGATGCAGCGCCGCGCCAATGCGCTGGCCTCGGGCCTGGAAGCGGTGCGCACGAATGACAAGGTCGCCCGCCTGCGGTTTCCCGCGCCGGCGTCGTGCGGACGTACCCCGCTCACCGCAGAGGGGTTGTCGAAGTCATACGGCTCGCTCGAGGTCTTCACCGACGTCTACCTGGCCGTCGACCGCGGAGCGCGAGTCGTCGTGCTCGGACTCAACGGCGCGGGCAAGACCACGCTGCTGCGCCTGCTGGCCGGCCTCGAATCGCCAGACACCGGCGAGGTTCAGCCCGGACACGGCCTGCGGCTGGGCTACTACGCCCAGGAGCACGAGACGCTCGATCATGACCGGACGGTGCTCGAGAACATGCGGACGTCCGCATCCGCCGTCGGCAGGGCCGATCTCAGCGACACCGAGCTGCGCAAGATTCTCGGCGCATTCCTGTTCACCGGCGACGATGCCGACAAACCCGCCGGCGTGCTTTCCGGTGGTGAGAAGACCCGACTCGCGCTGGCGATGCTGGTGACGAGCGCCGCGAACGTGCTGCTGCTGGACGAGCCGACCAACAACCTCGACCCGATCAGCCGCGAGCAGGTGCTGGGTGCGCTGCACACCTATGCCGGAGCGATCGTGCTGGTGACGCACGACGAGGGTGCGGTCCAGGCGCTGTCGCCGGAGAAGGTCATCCTGCTGCCAGATGGGGTCGAGGACAGCTGGAGCGCGGACCTCGTCGATCTGGTGGCGCTCGCCTGACCCGTCCTGGCTCTGGCACGCAATCGCCGGGTCGGTGCGCAGCTTTCTGATCTTTGCCCCAAATCCGCACATGCCGTGATCACCCCGGCACGCATTGCCCAACTCGATCTTGCGGATGCGGGAAATCGCCTGCTATCAATCGCTTGCCGGACAACCTGGGGCGACGCCACATAGCCGTGACGCCGCGCCTTACGGGCGTGAAGGGACATGCTGTGGCTACGTTGAAGAAAGGCGCGCGGATCACTGGATCCGACCGTACAAAGCTCGCGGTCGATCTGAAGAAGCAGTACGACAAGGGCAAGAGCATCCGGGAGCTCGCCGCCACGCACGGCCGGTCCTACGGCTTCGTGCACCGCGTGCTCTCCGAGTCCGGCACGTCGCTGCGCGGACGCGGGGGGGCGACCCGCGCGAAGGCGAAGGGCAAGTAGCCCTGACCGCGACGCGCCTCGAGCTGCCACCCGCGTCGGGGATCAGCGTCACTGTCGCCGACGAGGTCGCCACCATTACCCTGGCCCGTCCGGATCAGCTCAATGCGCAGACCCCGCATACCTGGACCAGCCTGTCCCGGGTCGCCGCGCAACTGCCGGGCACAGTCCGGGTCGTGGTGCTACGCGGGGAGGGTCGGGCCTTCTCCGCGGGTCTCGACCGCGCGATGTTCACTCCCGCGGGCATCGACGGCCTGCCCGGCATCCTCGAGCTCGCCGCAGGCAGCTTCGAAGCGGCGGCCGCGCAGATCGCCGAGTGGCAGGCGGCCTTCGACTGGACCTCGCGTCCCGAGCTGGTCAGCATCGCTGCTGTGCGGGGCCACGCCATCGGCGCCGGCTTCCAACTAGCCCTGGGGACGGACATCCGCATCCTGGCTGACGACGCGCAATTCTGCATGCCCGAGGCGACGCTCGGCATCGTCGCAGATCTCGGCGGGACGAAGCGCCTCGTCGACCTCGTCGGCTACTCGCGCGCCTGCGAGATCTGCCTGACCGGGCGCCGGGTCGGCGCCGAGGAGGCGCTGCGCATCGGCCTCGCCTCAGCTGTCCTGCCCGGCGCGGATCTCGATGTGGGCGTGGAACGTACCGTCGCCGCGCTGCTCGCCGTCGACCGCGGTGCCCAGGCCGAGACCAAGGCGCTGCTGCTCGCGGCGTCCCGACTCAGCCAGGACGAGGCGCAGGCCGCAGAGCGGCAAGCCCAGTACCGGCGGCTGCGCGCCCTGGCGGGCCTCGCGCCCGAGGAGGACGGAGGGTCGTAGGGAACACCTAGAGTGGCCGCGGGCGTTGTGGTCCGCGGAGGTGGCTGATGTCGATGTCGTCCATGCACGGGTACGCGTGGCGAGCCATGCCGGGCCGCGACGATCCCAAGGGCGGCACGAAGGTCCCTAAGGGCACCTGGAAGCGGGTGTTCCAGTTCGCTGCCCCGTACCGGGTTGCCCTCACCTGGTTCCTGGTGCTGATCGTCGGGGACGCGCTCATCGGAGTAGCGACCCCGGTGCTCGCCGGGCGGGTCGTCAATGCAATCACCGCACATCGGGCCGTACACGTGGTCATCTGGATCGCGGTCGTGATCGCCGTCCTCGCCGTAGTTGATGCCGCTCTGTCGTTCGCCCAGCGCTGGTATTCCGCGCGCATCGGTGAGGGGCTGATCTTCGACATGCGCACCGCCGTGTTCGGGCACGTGCAGCGCATGCCGCTCGCGTTCTTCACCCGCACCCAGACCGGTGCGCTGGTGAGCCGGCTGAACAACGACGTGCTGGGCGCGCAGCAGGCGTTCACCTCGACGCTGTCCGGGCTGGTCTCGAACATCGTCAGTCTGGTGCTGACGGCTGCCGTGATGTTCACCCTTTCCTGGCAGATCACCCTGCTCTCGCTAGTGATGCTGCCGGTCTTCGTGCTGCCCGCGCGGCGCATCGGCTCCCGGCTGCAGGCGATCACGCGCGAGTCCTACAACCTGAACGCCTCGATGAACGCGACGATGACCGAGCGCTTCAACGTCGCGGGGGCGCTGCTGGTCAAGCTGTTCGGGCGCCTCGGCGACGAGGACGCGTCCTTCCGCGGCCGCGCCGCGCGGGTGCGCGACATCGGGGTCACCTCGGCCATGTACGGACGGGCGTTCTTCGTCGCGCTGACCCTCGTCGCCGCGCTGGCGCAGGCGCTGGTGTACGGCTTGGGGGGCTACTACGCGATCACCGGGCAACTCTCGGCGGGCACGGTCGTCACCCTCGCGCTTTTGCTGACCCGGTTGTACGGGCCGCTCACCGCGCTGTCCAACGCGCGGGTGGACATCATGAGCGCGCTCGTCAGCTTCGACCGGGTGTTCGAGGTGCTCGACCTCGCCCCGATGATCGCCGACCGTCCCGGCGCGGTGGAACTACCCATGGACGCGCGCAGCATCGAGTTCGACAACGTGCGGTTCTCCTACCCGACCGCGTCCGAGGTGTCGCTGGCTTCGCTGGAGGACGTCGCCGTTCTCGACCAGACGTCCGCGCAGGAGGTGCTGCACGGGGTGTCGTTCCGGGCCGAGCCGGGTCAGCTGGTCGCGCTGGTCGGACCGTCCGGCGCCGGCAAGACAACGATCAGCCAGCTCGTCCCACGTATCTACGACGTGCGTTCCGGCATGGTGCGCGTGGGCGGCTTCGACGTCCGCGCGGTCACCCAGGACTCATTGCGTGAGCGGATCGGCGTGGTCAGCCAGGACGCGCACATGTTCCACGACACGATCCGTGACAACCTGCGCTACGCCCGTCCGGAGGCCACCGACGACGATCTGCTGGTCGCCGTCGCGGCCGCGCAGCTCGGACCGCTGGTCGCGTCCCTGCCCGACGGTCTGGACACCGTCGTGGGTGACCGCGGCTACCGGCTCTCGGGCGGCGAGAAGGCACGGCTGGCGATCGCACGGCTGCTGCTCAAGGAGCCCGAGATCGTGATCCTCGACGAGGCGACCGCGCATCTGGACAGCGAGAGCGAGGTCGCGGTGCAGGATGCACTGGCCCGGGCGCTGACCGGCCGCACCTCGCTGGTCATCGCGCACCGGCTCTCGACGGTGCTCAACGCCGACCTGGTGATCGTGCTGGACGAGGGGCGAGTGGTGGAGTCCGGCACGCACGCCGAACTGCTCGCCGCGGGCGGCCTCTACGCCGAGCTCTACCGCACCCAGTTCGAGCGCCAGGCCGAGGGCGTGCCGGCCGCCCCGGGTTGATCCGACAGCGGCATCTCAGCGGGGCAGCAGCATCCGACCGGACAGCGGATCGTCGAGCAGGTCGGCAAAAGCCAGCTCCGCCGCACCGAGCAGGGCCGAGTCGATGCCGAAGCGGGGCAGCGCGAGCTCTACCGGGTGGCCGGCGTCGAAGGCGTATTGCTGCAATGCGTGGGTGACCTCGGCACCGGCGATCTCAAGCACGCCGGACAACGACCCGCCCAGGATCACTCGCTGCGGGTTGAGTGTGTTCACGAGGCTGCCCAGCGCCTGCCCGACCGACTCGGCGACCGTTCGCACGGCGCGCAGCGCCCGTTCGTCGCCGGCGCGGGCGTCGGCGAACACTGCCTGCACCTGCTCCTCGATCGGTTCGCCCTGGCGTCCGGCGAGGGTCAACAATGCAAGATCGCCGATGTAGGTCTCCAGGCAGCCGTGCTTGCCGCAGTGGCAGGGCGGCCCGGTCGTGTCGACGACGTTGTGCCCGATCTCGCCGGCCCGCCCGTCCCGTCCGCGCAGCGGCGCCCCGTTGACAACGATGCCGGCCCCGACACCGACCCGCCCGATCAGGTAGACCACGTCGTCGCAGCCGCGCGCATTCCCGCGGCTGAGTTCCGCGAGTAGCGAGAGATCGGCGTCGTTACCGATGACCACAGGCAGCTGTTCGCCCAGGCGCGCGCGCAGCAGCGCACCGAGGTGGGCGTCGCGCCAGCCTAGGTTCGGCGCGACGCCGACCGTCAACGTGCGGCGGTCGACCGTGCCAGGCACGCTGACCCCGACGGCGATCGGCGGTCCGGATCGTCCTGACCCGGCAGTCAACTCGGCCACTGCCATGGCGATGATGTCGGCCGCGGCTTCGGGGGTCGCGGGGTCAGGGCCGCTGGACACCGAACTGCGGGCCAGCTCTGTACCGCCGATGCCGATCGCGGCCGAGGTCACGTGGGTGACGTCGACGTCCACCGCGATGATGTACGGACCGTCGGAGTGCGGGCCGACCACGTGCGATGGGCGGCCCACCCCGGCTCCGCCGCTGGGCACCGACTCCTCGACCAGCCCGAGCCCGATCAGGTCGAAGACCAGCGCCCCGATCGTCGAGCGGCTCACGCCGAGGCGCTGGGTGAGCTCGGCTCGGGTGAGCGCGCCGTCGCGGTGCACGTGGTCGAGGATCAGCGCCAGGTTGTGCCGCCGGATCGCGTCCGGACGTGCGGCGGGGGACGCGGTCATGGGATCGCCAGGTTCCGCGGCGTTGTCAGCCCAGGCCGCTGGCTCCCGCGCGCCGGCGCGAGAGGGCGTCGACCGCGGCGGCGAGCAACAGCACGATGCCGGTCGCGATGTACTGAACCGACGAGCCGTTCGTGCCCTGGACGAGGTTGGACATGCCGTTCTGGATCACCTCGACGACGGCCCCGCCGATGAAGGCGTCGATCATGCGACCCTTGCCGCCGAAGAGGCTGGTGCCGCCGATGACGGCCGCGCCTACTGCCAGCAGCAGCGTATTCCCGGCGTAGTTCTGCACACTGACCGCGGCGACGTTGGAGCCGATCATGACGCCGCCGACGGCAGCCATCAGCGAACACAGCACGAATACCGAGATGCGGACGCGATCGACGGGGATACCTGCACGGCGGGCGGCTTCCTCATTGCCGCCGACCGCGTAGACGTGGCGGCCGTAGCGCGTTCGGGACAGCACGAACGTCCACACGACAAAGAACCCGACGAGAACGAGGACGACCCACGGCACGCCCTCCACCGCAGGCGGCGTGACCAACTTGATGGAGCCGTTGACGTTGGTGAGGATCGGCTTGCGGTTGATCGAGCGGTTCTGGTTCAGGAAGTACACCAGCCCGAGCGCACCGATCGCTAGCGCCGCGATCTTCAGGGCAAGCACGACGCTCGGCTCGCCGCTCAGACCCTGCCGCCGGCGCGACGCCCGCGCCGATAGCTTGACGTAGGCGTAGCCGAGGATGACGGCGGCCGCGAGCACCCACCCTGCCCAGAGAGGCATCTGCGAGTTCTCGAAGGCCAGCACGACAGCATCGGTGATTCGCACGTCGCCGTGCTGACCCTTGCCATTGTTGACGATGTAAAGCGCCACGCCCTGAAATGCCAAAAAGAACGCGAGCGTCACGACGAAGGATGGGATGCGCACCTTCGCGCGCAGGACGCCGATCAGGAGACCGATAATCAGCCCGGTCACCAGCGCGGCGCCGATGGTGACCGGCCACGGCATGTTGTAGCCCACCATGAGACGCACCATGACGGCCGCGCAGACGCCGCCGGCGAAACCCGCCGACAGGTCGATCTCGCCCAGCAGCAGGACGAAGACCAGGCCCATCGCGAGCAGGATCGGGCCGGACCCCTCGGTTAGCATGTTGCCGAAGTTGTAGAGGCCGCGGAAGGTGTCCTGAATGGCCGAGAACAAGATGACGAGGGCGATCAGCCCGGCCACGGCGGGCAATGAGCCCATCTCGCCGCCGCGCACCCGCTGGACGTAGAGGCTGAAGTAACCGCCGATGCCGCTCGCGCCCGGGACGGTCGTCGCTATCGCCGCGAGACGGTCGTGTGACTCGTCACTGTCCTGCTCGAGGGGCTCGGGGGTCTCTGCGGTCTGGTTGTCCACGCTGGTCATGCGGGAACCTCCCTCGTGGCGCCGGCAGGCATCGCCCCGTCGAGCTGGCCGGTCGTGATCAGCTCGACCAGTTGCTGCTGATTCACGTCGCTACGCTGCACCGTCGCGGCCATCCGGCCGAGGTACATGACTGCGATGCGGTCGGCAACCTGAAGGACGTCGTTCATGTTGTGCGAGATCAGGACGACGGCCAGGCCGCGGTCGGCGAGCCTGCGCACCAGGCTCAGCACCTGGGCGGTCTGCGCCACACCGAGAGCGGCCGTCGGCTCGTCGAGCACGACCACCTTCGAGTTCCATAGCACCGCCTTGGCGATGGCGACGGTCTGGCGCTGCCCGCCGGACAGGCTTGCGACGCGCTGACGGACCGACTTGACGGTGCGGACGGACAGCGACGTGAGCGTCTCCTGCGCCGACTGCTCCATGCTGCTCTCGTCGAGGACGAGCCCGCTGCTCCGTTCGCGCCCGAGGAACATGTTCTGGACGATGTCGAGGTTGTCGCACAGGGCGAGGTCCTGGTAGACGATCTCGATGCCCAGAGCGCCGGCGTCGCGCGGGGAGTGCACCGTGACCGGGCGGCCGTCGAAGAGGTACTCACCCGAGTCGATCGAATAGGTCCCGCT
>JALZAI010000006.1 GCA_030948475.1 Actinomycetota bacterium | reverse complement strand
TGAGAATTCAGTGGCCAAAGGACAGTCGCCGTCGCGGGTTGTGCTGAGGGTGTCAACGCCGCTCGAATTTTGACCCCCTATCGCCGGTTGAAAATTGACCCCCTGTCCGGCTTGGTCGGTCAGTCCTCGGTTGTGGTGGCCGCGGGGACGCGGCCGAGGTCGCGGTCTTTGAGGCGGTAGCTGTCTCCTTTGAGGGCGACGACTTCGGCGTGGTGGACGAGTCGGTCGATCATCGCGGCGGCGACGACGTCGTCGCCGAAGACTTCCCCCCAGCGGCCGAAGGGCTTGTTGCTGGTGACGATCAGCGAGGCCCTTTCGTATCGGCTGGAGACGAGTTGGAAGAACAGGTTCGCTGCCTCAGGTTCGAACGGGATGTAACCGACCTCGTCGACGACGAGGAGTGGGTAGCGGCCGAGTCTGAGGAGTTCGTCCTGCAGGCGTCCGGCATGGTGGGCGTCAGCCAGTCTGGCAACCCACTCGCTAGCGGTGGCGAACAGTACCCGGTGCCCTGCTTGGCAGGCCCGGATGGCCAGGCCGATGGCGAGATGGGTCTTACCGGTGCCGGGCGGTCCGAGGAACACGACGTTCTCGCGGGCGGTGACGAAGTCGAGCGTGCCCAGGTGCGCGATCAGATCGCGTTTCAGCCCGCGGGCGTGGTCGAAGTCGAACTCTTCTATTGACTTGCGAGCCGGGAAGCGGGCGGCGCGGATGCGGCCCTCGCCGCCGTGCGACTCGCGGGCGGAGACTTCGCGTTGCAGGCATGCGACAAGGAACTCCTCGTGCGACCAGTTCTCCGATCGGGCCCGCTCAGCGAGCCGATCCACGGAGTCGCGCAGCGTCGGTGCCTTCAGCGCCCGGGTCAGGAACGCGACGTCGGCCGAGACGTCTCGGGCGGTCTTCGCTGTCTTGGTGGTGACCATTAGCGGCTCACCGCCAATCCTGTCGCCCGGCACGGTCGATCGCAGGCAACATGTTCGGCATGGCTGCTGACGTGCCCAAGGTGGAGATCGCGCTCTGGCGGGCTGACGCGATCGTGCTGTTCGACTGGCTGATGAGCACCGACCTGAACAGCGTTCCGATCACGCACCCGGCGCAGAAACAGGCGCTCGCTGATCTGCTGACGCGACTGGAGCACGAGACGGACATCCCCGGTGTCACCCAGCAGCAGATCGACGCGGCGCAGGCCGACGTCGCTCGGGACATGGGCTGGTAGCGACTCACCCATCAGGCCACCCCGCCGTCGAGGTCGAGGCCGAGGGCGGCGTCGTAGTCACTGAGCGATCTCTGTTCGACCTCGGGCTCGGTGACCGGGCGCAGCGCTCCGACGCGCTCGCGCCGAAGCAGTTTCGCGGCGGCGAGGTGGTCCGCGTCGGTGATCGTCTGATGCCATGCCCACGCTCGCTCGTGGTCGGCGACCAGGCGTCCGTCGCAGACAGCCTTGACGCGGTGCAAGTCGACGATGAGCTCAATGCGGCGGCCGATCACGGCCGGGTGGACTGAGTAGTCGTTGGAGTCGATGCGGACGTAGTGATCGCGCGCCAGCCGCGTCGAGGCCCTCCAGCCGGTCGCCGGGGCGACCGGCGGCAGCGCCAGCATGGCCACCTTATCGGCAGCGATCCGCTCGGTCGGGGCGCAGCCCAACACCCGACGTCGACGCGCATTCACCAACGTGAACCACTGCTGCAGTTGGCTGTTGAAGTCGGCCGGGCCGGTGAAGCTGCGCCCGGGCAGGAACGAGGTCTCCAGATAGTCGTGAGCGCGTTCGATGATGCCCTTGTGCTCCGGCTCGCGTGGCTTGAGCACGATCACCTTCGCCCCGAGGGTGCCGCGGAACGCCTGACACTCCTGCGTGAGTTCGTTCTTGCCGCCTCGCCAGCGGCCGATCGCGCCCTCACCATCCCAGACCAACGTGCGCGGCACCGCCCCGAGCCGCTCGATGACCTGCCACCAACCGGCGAACAGGTCCGGCGCCGCCCGGGTCGGGATCAACTGCCCGGACAACCACCGCGAGTAGCCGGTCACCATCGTCAGCACCGGCAGCTGTGTCGGCCGTCGGAGTTGACCGAACCCGACTGGCAGCTGGATCGGCGGGAACCACAGGTCGCACTGCGCGATGTCGCCGGCCTCATAGCTCGTGCGCGAGGCCGGGTCCGGTGGCAGATAGGCCGGCCGCAGCTCGGCCACCCGCTCCTTCAACACGGTGATCCCACGCGTCCAGCCGATCCGCTCAGCGATCACCGTCGCCGGCATCCGCGCATCCAGCTGCAACTGCTCACGGATCTTGCCCTCGACCGCATCCACGACCGACCCGGCCGGCTTGCGCTCGTACTTCGGTGCGGCGTCGGAGGCGACCGCCGCCCGCACCGTGTTCCTCGAGACGCCCAACTTCCGGGCGATCGCTTTGATCGGTAACCCCTCCGCCCGATTCAGCCGGCGGATCTCAGCCCAGTCCTCCACGGATAACACCCCTTCATCTCCCTCGGCTCGGGTAAGCCGAGAGTCAGCGCCAAGGGGTCAAAATTCGGGCGGCGCTCCGGGGTCAGTTTTCAGGCGGCGCCGACAACCGGGAGGAAGTCGAGCCCAGGCTCCCTTGATCGTCGCCTACGGTGCGCTGCCGGTGCGCTGCCGGGAATCGAACCCAAAGCCCACCGCCGACGACCGGGGTCTGGGCCAACCTCAGCGGTACTGCCGCACCTGCGCCTCGACGATCCCCTGCCGGACAGCCTCGGGCAACTCGACGATCACGACGGAGATGCCGGAATCCTTCAATGCCGCCGCTGCCCACGAGCGGGCCGTGGGCAGAAATGGCGCTGCGGCAGCGAGATCGCTAAGACAGAGAAC
>JALZAI010000446.1 GCA_030948475.1 Actinomycetota bacterium | reverse complement strand
CGGGGGCTCCTCGGTGCCGCGGCCCCGGGCGGGGCGGTCCTAGACCGCCCCCGCGCAGGAGCGGTTCCTAGTGGACGAGCTCAGTGCGCTTGGCGCTGGTGCCGGTCCGGTGGTTGCCATCGCGCGGATTGACCCGCACCCGGTAGGTCCCGGAGCGGCGGATCGTGATTTTGGAGGAGTAACGGGACACCAGGACGCCGTGGACCAGGCCGCCGGCCACCAGCTTGGTGCTGGTCACGGTCACCCAGCTACCGGTACTGGTCCGGCGCTGGATCCGGGCGTAACGGCCGTTGTGGACGGGGGTCACCGTTCCGAAGAACCTGACCCGCTGGCCGCGGAACGGATGCAGCGTGCTCACGTGGATGGTGACTTTGACGCGCACATTGACCGTCGTCGCGCTGCTGGTCACCGGCACCTTGGTGGCCGCGAGGACCTTGTAGCGCGTGTTGACACCTGGCCGGACGGTGAACGTGTATGCACCTGTCGTTGAGGTGGTCGTGGTCTTGCCGGTCGGCTTGAACGCTGCTGTGTACGGATACGGGCTGTACAGCAGGGTGACGAGGTCATTGGCCTTCTTCGGCCCGGTAACCGAACCTGCGATCGTGGCCGTGCGGCCCCAGGTGATCGTATGCGGAATCGAGGTGATGCTCACCGCGTTCTTCCCCCCTCCACCGGTTCCCGACGGCGCCGTCTTGAAGGTCATGTCGCCGCCTTTGGCCACGAACGTCGCCGTGGAGTTTATGGCGAAAATCTGGAAGTGGTAAGTCGTGGCCGGCTTGAGGCCGCTCACGGTGGCGCTCACCGTCTTGGCGTGGTTGCCACTGGCCGTCTGCGTCGGCGTCTTCTGGCCGTAGTTCGTTGTCGTGCCGTACTTGAACAAGTAGGTAATGGTCGTCTTATTTGGGTCGACGATTCCGTTCAGCGTCGCCGTGGTGGCGGTGATGTTGGTGGCCGGGGCGGTCGTGGCCGTGGGCGGGGTTGGGGTTGGGGCTGCCAGGGCGAGGGTGGTGCCGGTCAGCGCTATCGCGAGCGCCGAGAGGACCGCGTAGAGCCCGCGGCGGTTCTTGGTCAGCAATGTGCTTCCTTTCGGGTAACGGTGCGAGTCCGAGATCACGCCGTGTTAAGACGAGGACCCGGGCAATACCCCCCCCCTAACCCATCAGACCGTCGTTCGATGCGGTGAGCGCGTCAGCGAGGGTGAGACACGCTGTCAGCCGGTGGCGGCCGCGACCAGCGAGCTGCCGGGCAGCGTCACGGAGCCGTCGGCGGCCACGAACGGCTGTGCCCCGGCGATGACGCGCGCCAGAACCTCCTCCTGAGCCTCGACCGGTAGCGCCTTGAACGTCGTGCTGAACATCGGCGACATGTCAACTGTCTCCTCGGTGTAGTGCGCCAGCTCGGTGTACTGGCGCTCAACGGCGACCGACCGGATCGTGACCTCGGCAAAGCCGGCGGACTCCAACAGCTCCTGGAGCACACCGTCGCCCCCGAGCGTGAACATCCCAGGCGCGTTGGGATCCGGGGGCTCGGAATGGCCGAGCTCGGTCATTGCGCGGCCCGGGATCGTCGCCCATGGGTTGCGCTCGGCGCGATCCCAGACGGCAAACGCGGCCCGGCCCGAGGGGCGCAGGACCCGGCGGATCTCACGGGCGGCGGCCTGCGGATCGACGATCAGCATGATCCCCCACCGGCACAGGACCGCGTCGACGCTGGCCGCCTCAAGGTCGATCCACTCCAGCTCGAGCTGCCGGAACTCGACGTTCCTCAGTCCAGCCGCCGCGGCGCGCGCGCGAGCCACCTCGACCATGGCCTCGGCGCCATCGCTGGAGATCAAGGTGCCCCCCGGCTGGATCAGCTCGGCGGCCATGAAGCCGGTGTCCCCGGGACCGGCGGCGAGCTCGAGCACCCGCTGGCCGGGCTGAAGCGCGAGCGCATCCACCATCGTCACCGAAACCGGCATTCCCCAGTCTCGGACCCGGTCGGCGCGCTTGCTCCAGCCCGCGGCCGCCTGCTCCCACATCCCCCGGCTGGCCGCACGCTGTTCGTCGGGCTCCATGGCGGACACTGACGCCACCCTATCGCGGCGACTCCGGTGCTAGGAAAGCTCCCGCCGCAGCAGCTTTCCCGACGGCGTGCGAGGAAGCGCAGATACCGCCTCGAAGCTCTTGGGCACCTTGAAGCCGGCGAGGCGTTGACGGCAGAAAGCTCGCAGCGCTTCCGGGTCCGGTTGCGAGCCCCTGCGGGGAACGATCGCCGCGACTAGCGCCTCCCCCCACTCCCGATCGGAGCGCCCGAAGACGGCCGCGTCGGCCACCTCGGGATGCGCGAGCAGGACGGCCTCGACCTCTGCCGGGGCGATGTTCTCCCCGCCGGAGACGATCGTGTCCGACTGGCGCCCCGTGATCGCAAGGGCCCCGCGCTCGTCAAACT
>JALZAI010000444.1 GCA_030948475.1 Actinomycetota bacterium | reverse complement strand
GCGACGACTGGCTGACGACCGAACCGGCCGTCGTCCGCGAATACGCGGGGATCTGGCGCGACGCCGACAAAGTCGTCTACTCCACGACGCTCGAGGCGGTGTCGACGGCGCGGACAAGAATTGAGAGGCAGTTCGAGCCCGAGGCGGTACGACAGCTCAAGGAGACGTCCAGCACGGACCTGAGCATCGGCGGCGCGGCCATCGGGGCGGAGGCGTTCCGGCACGGGCTGGTCGACGAGTGCGTGCTGCTCCTGTGTCCCGTGCTCGTGGGCGGCGGCAAGCCTGCGCTACCCCGGCGCCTACGACTCGATCTCACGCTGCTGGACTATCGACGGTTCGGCAATGGTGTGATCTACGTGCGCCACGCGGTACGAAGCGCTACCTGACACCCGTGGCGGCTATCGCGCTCGTCGGGGACCGCCGCGATTGGCTCGCCGCGCCGCGCTGCTAGCCCGGTACGTCGCTACACCGTCCAACACCGCCTGCCGATCGCGAACTTTGGGCGTGGTGCCATCCCTACCTGGGGACGGCCGCAGGCTCTCGACGTGTCAGCGGCAGATCCGACGTTCACGGGTGACGCATTCCCGGCGGAGAGTCGCAAGCTAGGCGGCGGCTACAGCCGCGTACTTGTTGGCGCAGGATCGGCCGCTTCGCCGTGCATGGCCCTCAACGGGAAGGACTACGAGGCTCCTGGATGCTAGGGAGCCCCTCCTGACCCGCCAGCTTGTCGAGGTCGCGCACGCAGAAGCCGTGGTGGGCCCACTCCTCGTTGAGGACGGTGCCCAGGCATTGCCGCACCCGCCGCCCCCTGGCGTACGGGGGCCATCCGTCGCCGGAGGGCACCGGCGCGGTGTGCGCGAGCTGCTCGGGCGTGACCTCGCCCAGCCACGCTGCGAGCTCCGACGCCTGGCGGTCGCGTACGCCCAGCACCTCGTCCAGGCTCGGCCGGCTGGACCGGTCGAGCCCCTGCTCCCCCTGGTCGGGCACGAACGGCGATGCCAGACCCATCGGGGTGAAGGGCTCGGTCAGCCCAAGCACGCAACGTCGGAACCACGAGTCGTGCACGAAGACCAGGTGACGCAGGGTCTTCACTATCGACCACTCGCCGTCAACGCCGCGATGCTCACTGCCCTCGGGCATGGACCGGACCCGCTCGGTGGTCGTGGCCCAGTCGGCCCGCAACTGCCGCCAGGCCTCCCGCAGGTCGGACGGCTCGTCGGACCGGATCAGCAGCCGCACCGGGTGCCGACGGTCGAGCTCGGACTCGACGTACGGCATGACCTGGACCCCGTTGACCACGAGGTTGGTAACCAAGCCGTCTATCTCGGCGTCCTGCATGACCGCACCGACCAGCCGGGCCCTACTCAGGTCGCACTCGCGGAACTCCGCGCCGGTGAGATCCTCGTCGTAGAAGCGTCGCATGCGAACAGGCTAGTGAGGGCTGGTGGCAGGCGGACGCGTGCATGATGCGAGCTGCCCGGTCGGACTCGACCGCGCGACCGACGGTGCAACCCGTCCTGTGGGTTCCGCGGAGGGTCCGCCGACTGGCGCCACGCTTGGAGTCGCCGCCTGCCTCTAGACACGTTGGCCACCCACCTCCTAGCCCGGATCCAGCAAAGGCGCTGTCGGCCGGCCGCTTTGAGCCCTGACCAGCCCTGTGAGAACGCCGACGCCCCCGGGCCAGCAACAGCCACGCAGGCGGGCTCTGCGATGTCACCATGGGCTACGGAAGGTCTTCATCGGTCAGCTCGACCCCGTGCGTCTCCGCCCAGCGCTGGACGTACGCCAGTCGATCGCGGTTCCAGTACAACGTGCGGATACGGCCGTCATTAGTTAGCTGGGCGAGCTCTGCCACACCGAAGCTCTGCACGAGGTCGGTCAACGCCGCGTGCACGGTTATGAGCAGGTCCCGGGTGCTGGACGCGATGTCGTCGAGGTCAGCGACGGCTTGGGCGATGGGCAGGTCAGTGACCGCGAAGCTGCCGCTCCAGGCGGACGGGAAGCCGTGACCGCGTGTGTGACCGAGCGCGAAGCTGCGACCCGTCCTGTTGATGAGCTGGACACGTACGAGTACCTGCCCGGCGGCCCGCGCGCGATCTCGGGCGTGCTCGACGAGCAAGAGCACGCCCGAGATCGTGGCCTCTACGATCGCCTCGTCGCTGACCAGATACGTCGGCCGCTCGGCGTCGGGCTCTGCGCCTGACGCGTTGGCGCTGCGCCGGTCGAGGTCCCACAACGCCTGGGCCCATGTGCCGGTGCCGTCGCTGTGCAGCTGCGCGACATCGTGCTGGAACGGCGGCCCGCTGTGCATATCGCCGGAAACGATGAACCGACGGTGCCCGGTTCGTAGGTTCGGGCTCGTGGAGTAGTTCGAGAACACCGATGAAGGCCGACCGGTGAGCTCCCGCTGCGTATCTCGCAAGGTTGCCGTGTCGATCCGGAAGTTGCCAGTAAGCTCCGGCGTGACACTCACCTGCAGCCACACTTCGCCGTCGGCAAGGAACTCCTCCGTCTGATTCTCTGCCTCGGCGGCGCGGCGGGGGGG
>JALZAI010000442.1 GCA_030948475.1 Actinomycetota bacterium | reverse complement strand
CGTCTGTCGAGTGTGCCGATGCTGGTTGCGCCCAATCGCTCGGCAACGGCGACGAGGCTGCTATCGACGCCGCCGAGGTGCTGATCGGCGTACTGAATGGTGAGCGCGGCGATTCGAGTCCAGTCGGCTGCCGATAGCGGTTCGACGCGGATCTCGCCGGCGGCTGCGGACTCGTAGAGCGCGGCTTCGGCCGCCGCTCCGAGCTGCCGGTCGATTAGCCATCCGGTCTCGGCGATTACGAGCTCGGTCGTGACGAGCGGTCCGGGATGCGCCTCCAGCAGCTCCCGGCAGGCCGTGTGGTCGGGGTCGCTTCGATCGGCGGCAGCGAGCAGCACGCCGGTGTCGACGACCAGCGTCAGCGACCGAACCCCTCGGCGAGCGTGTCCTCCGCCTCAGCGGCGGTGCGTCCGGAGTTCGACGCGCCAAGTGCGACGAACGCGAGCTTCCGTCGGGCAGGGATGTGCTCGGCCAGCACTCGCGCAGCGAGTTCGTCCGCGGTCACGGACTGGCGCGCCGCCTCCTCGGCCAGGAGGGCTGCGAGGTCATCGGGGAGTCGCACGGTCACGCTCATGAGTCGAGTCTATCGGCGCGGGTTCCAGTCCCAAAGGCTATCCGGCGATCAGGTGCTGGCGGCGGGAGCGCGATTGAGCGGCGCAGAGCGTGTCCGGAGCCGCGGCGGACCCATTCAGGTGTGTAATCGGATTACACACTTCGTTACACACTTACCTACACACCCGTCCGTCCCCCTCTCCGGTCCGGACGCGTTCGGCGCCCGCTCGATCTCCGCTCGCACCAGCGACGGCTGATCGGCGCATGCCTCTTGGACCGGGACTCGCGCCGGTAGACTCGACTTATGAGCGTGACCGTGCAACTCCCCGACGACCTCGCCGCCCTCCTAGCTGAAGAGGCGGCCCGCCAGTCCGTGACTGCGGACGAGCTCGCCGCGCGCGTGCTGGCCGAACACATCCATGGCCGACGGAAGCTCGGGTTCGTCGCGGTTGGCGCGTCGAGCTCCGGTCGCACCGCCGCGGAGGCGGAGGACATGCTCGCCGAAGGGTTCGGTCGCTGACGCTGGTCGTCGACACCGGCGTGCTGCTCGCAGCCGCCGATCGAAGCGACCCCGATCACTCGGCCTGCCGGGAGCTGCTTGAGGCGCATCCCGGACCGCTCGTCACGACCGAGCTCGTGATCGCCGAGACCGGATGGCTGATCGACCGGCAGCTCGGGGCGGCGGCCGAAGCCGCGCTCTATGAGTCTGCAGCTGCCGGCGAGATCCGCGTGGAGCCGCTATCGGCAGCCGATTGGACTCGAATCGCAGCGCTCACCATTCAGTACGCCGATCAGCATCTCCGGCGGCGTCGATAGCAGCCTCGTCGCCATCGCTGAGCGACTCGGCGCAACCAGCATCGGCACCCTTGACAGACGCCATTTCGGCCTCGTCCGCCCTCAGCACACGCCGGCTTCGAGCTGCTTCCGTAATTCACCGCCGCGGCCCCCGACTGCATCCTTCGCTGGCGTGCACGAACTCGCTTCCCTCGGGCATGGACCGGCCCCGCCGCACCCCTTCAATCAAGCAACGACCCCGACTACCCGCACCCTTCCCTCGTGACATACGTGGGGGGCGGGTAGTCGGGGTCGTAAGCGAGCTGAAAGCTCGGGTGCGGCGGGGCTTTTCGGGGGCTCAAGTGTGGACTCCAAGTCCACCCATCCGTCCACACTTCTGTCCACCCCTTCGTCCTCACCTTGAGCAGTCCGCCGCAGCGGACTCCGCGTCAACTGGGACCGTGCCCACGCCCACGACAAACTGGCCGCGTCGCTGGATCCATCGCACGAGAACGCGAGGTGTGCGGCCGCAAGCCTGCGTCGCCGGACACCTCAGGCCCGCCGTGCGCAGGTTTGGCGACGAGCAGGGCGCCCGCGCCTTCGCGGTTCGGACCTGCTTTGCTTTCATGGGGGGCGCGGATCCGGGGGTGCGAGGCTGCCGCTCGGCGCCGGAAGCGCCGTCTGCACGAGAGTGCCCTGAACGCGGCATCGCGGAAGCGCGAAGGCCCCGACGAGAACACTGGCTATCTCAGCTGAGAGCACCTGTGGAGCCGGCTGGGGTCAGGCTCAGGGGTGGGCGAGGCGCTCATAGAAGCGTCTTCGTTGGCTCAGGCCCGGATCGACGACGCGAACCAGAGACTGCAGTGGTGGCTCGCACGCACGGCGCGGACCCACTGCTTGACCGCTCATTCACTGGTCGCGCGTGCTTGATTGTCGTCGTCGCGTTCCCGGTCGGATAGGTCTGGGGCGGCAGGCAGGCTCAGGTCCTCGTGGGGATCGTCGCCGAATAGAGTCTCGAGGGTTGAGCGCACCTCGGCCCAGCGGTCGGCGCCGACCTGTGCGGCGTAGTCGCGCTCGAGCGCGAGCTGCCGCTTGCGAGCGATAGCAACGCCGGCGCGTCCGCGGTCGGTGAATCTGACGATCACGCCGCGCCCGTCGTTCGGGTCTGGGTCGCGGCGCACGAGATCGAGCCGCTCGAGCTCGTCTACGAGCTTGGTGATGGCTTGGCGCGTGACGTCGGCGTGCGCGGCGAGGTCGCTGGGGCGAGAACCGTCCTCGCCGATGTTGCGCAAGAGCGCGGAGTGCGCGGGCGTGACATCGCCAAAGCCGTTGCGTGCGAGATCGGCGCGGACGGCGGCCTCGATCGCGGCGCGAGCGTCGCGGAGAAGGATCTGGAGGCTCTTCGGCATCTCCATACGATTGTAGTTCACCTTGCTTGACAAACGCAACGCCTCGTGAGAAGCTTCTCCCAACTTGTCAACCAAGGTGAATGACTAGGAGATCTGCCACGCGCCACCCATCAACGAACTTCAGACCCGAGACCGGCGTTAGACCGGACAACCAATACAGAACCAATGACCCAATGGAGCCCCTGTGATTACTTCTTCCCTTGACCCTGCAACCCGCCTTGACCCTGCAACTCGCCCCGCCGTTAGTCGGCGCATCGACTTTCGCCCGGGCCAGGACATGTATTGGGAGATCGTGCGCAACGGCGAGGACACCGGTGGTGAAGTCCTTGAGGCAAATGCCTGGCTCGGTCCCCACAGCCCCAGCCCCCCTGTGCACGTGCACGACAATGTTGAAGACAGTTTTGAGATCGTCGAGGGCCGACTTGACGTGAAGCTCGACGGGACTTGGCGTACCTATGGTCCGGGAGAGCGCGCCGCAGCGGCTCCCGGTCACCGGCACACCCTGCGAAACAGTCACGATGAGCCGGTTCGGTTCATCAATCGCCATCGCCCCGCCGCCGATAACGAGGGGTTCTTTCGCGACATGGCGTCGCTGACATCGACCGGGAGGATGGGCGCCGGAATACCTCACAGTCCGCGCCAAGCGATCTACGTAGCGATGCTGTTCAAAGCCCACCCGACCGTGATCCGCACCTCGCGCGTGCAGCGATTTGCCTTCGCGTCGCTGTCGGGCGTGGGCCGGATGCTGGGGATGAGCCTGTGACCGCGCTTACACCCCGCACCAAGAATCTCGCGCTCGCGCTGCTGGCGATGGTGCAGTTCGTGATCGTGATCGACGCGTCGATCGTGAACGTCGCGCTGCCGTCGATCGGCGCTCACCTGCACTTCTCCAGCGACAACCTGACCTGGGTCGTGAATGCCTACACGCTGACGTTCGGCGGCTTTTTGCTGCTGGGCGGGCGGATGGCCGACCTGCTGGGGCGACGCCGCATGTTCATGCTCGGACTGGTCGTCTTCTCGTTGGCCTCGCTGGCCGGCGGCTTGGCGCAGTCCGAGACATGGCTGATCGTCGCTCGCGCGGTCCAGGGCCTGGGCGCCGCGATCGTCTCCCCCGCCGCACTGTCGATCATCACCACCACGTTCGCCGACGGGGCCGAGCGCAACCGCGCGCTCGGCACCTGGGGAGCGGTCGCCGGCGCCGGGGGCGCGGCCGGCGTGCTGCTCGGCGGCATTCTGACCAGCGGGCTGAACTGGCGCTGGGTGCTGTTCGTCAACGTCCCGATCGGGCTGATCGCCGCCGCGCTGGCCCCGCGCATCCTGCGCGAGAGCCGCCGCGAAGAGGCCGGCAACTCGTTCGACATCCCCGGAGCGGTGGCCGTCACCGCCGGGCTGGCGCTGCTCGTATACGCCGTCGTCGACGCGGTCAACGTCGGCTGGGGCGCGACCCGAACGATCGTCTGCCTGGCCGCGGCCGTGGTGCTGCTGATCGCGTTCGTGGCGATCGAGCGACGCCAGCGTGATCCGCTGATGCCGTTCTCGATCTTCCGGCTGCGGACCGTGCGCGGCGCCAACATCGTCGGGCTGCTGATCGGCATGTCGCTGTTCTCGATGTTCTTCTTCATCTCCCTCTATCTCCAGGAGGTGCTGGGCTACTCCCCGATCAAGACCGGGATCGCCTACCTCCCGCTGGCGGTGGGGATCTTCATCGCGGCGGGGGCCGCCGGCCAGCTGGTCACGCGCGTCGGCTTCAAGACACCCCTGATCGCCGGCATGCTGCTGGTCGCCGGCGGGCTGCTGTGGTTCTCACAGGTACCAGCGACAGGCGGCTCGTTCGCCGCGGACGTCCTCGGCCCCTCCCTGTTGGCAGCCGTCGGATTCGGACTGGCGTTCGTGCCCGTCACGATCGCCGCCGTCACCGGGACCAAGCCACACGAGGCGGGCCTGGCCTCCGGACTGATCAACACCTCCCAGCAAGTCGGCGGCGCGCTCGGGCTCGCGATCCTCGCGACCATCGCCAACAGCCGCACCCAAAGCCTGTTCCACGCCGGCGTCCACAGC
>JALZAI010000378.1 GCA_030948475.1 Actinomycetota bacterium | reverse complement strand
AGCGCGCGCGTCCAGCCCGCTGCCGACGCGGTCCGCACCCCGACTGGGTAGCCGCGTCCGCGCCAGGTTTTGCGCCCACGCGGCGAGCACGCGCGCCAGCCCAGCTGCGCGGCATGACCGGCCTGCGCCATCGCCTTGCCGGCGGACATCTCGGCGTGCGGGGACAGCAGCACGAGCGGCGCGTCCGGATCGGGCGGCCCGGACGCAGCCTGGTCGTCGAGCTCGGTGCCGCCAACCTGCAGCCGGGCCAGCTCCGGCGGCCAGTCGTCAACGGGGACGGGCGGGTAGACGCGCACTTCGGCGCTGCGGTGCGTGACCGTTACGCCGGCGACGTCCTCGACCGCTCGGTGCCACGCCACTCCCCGTGCTCGCCGGACCACCTTGCGGATGCGCTGCCCGTCCCATTCCCGGACCACGGGCAGCCACGGCTCGACGTCGGTATCGAGCATGACCAGCACGGCCTGGGCGGCGGCTTCGAGCGCGTCCGTTCGCTCGGGCGGCGCGTCGCGCTCGATGCGAACGACCAGCGGCAGCGCCAGCTCGGTCATCCCGGTGCCGCTCCACTGATCCACTCGGCGAGCAACCGGGCTCCGAACCCGGTCGCGCCCTGGGACCGGATGCCGTCGTCCTGCGCAGCACGGGCTGGTCCCGCGATGTCGAGGTGCGCCCACGGCACGTCACCGCGGAAGTGCTGCAGGAACAGCGCGGCCGTGATGGCTCCGGGGTTACCGGGTGCGTTGGTGGCGTCGGCGATCTCCGAACGCAGCCGCGATTCGTAGTCGCGGGTGAGCGGCAGCCGCCACAGCGGTTCGCCGGACCGCTCCCCTGCGGCCCTCAGCGCATCGGCCAGGTCGGAGCCGGTCGCGAACAGCGCGCCGGTGCGCAGCCCTAGCGCGATCTTCATGGCGCCGGTCAGCGTGGCGACGTCCACGAGCACGGTGGGACGCAGCCGGGCGACCGCGTAGGCCATGGCGTCGGCGAGCACGATCCGTCCTTCGGCGTCGGTGTTTCCGATCTCGCTCGTGCGCCCGCCGTACTGGCGCACGACGTCGCCCGGCCGATAGGACGATGCGCCGACGCAGTTCTCCGCGCACGGGACGAGCGCGGTCACTCGAACGGGCGCGCGCGTCTCCGCAACCAGCCAGAGGGCCGCGAGCACCGCGGCGCCGCCGGCCATGTCGGTCTTCATGGTCTGCATCGCGTCGCCGCGCTTGATGTTGAGCCCGCCGGTGTCGAAGGTGATGCCCTTGCCGACCAAGACGATGTGCGGGCCGCCGCGCACGCCGCGGGGACGCCAGCGTGCCGCGATCAGGCACGGTGCGGACACCGAGCCGCCGCCCACCGCGAGGATGCCGCCGAAGCGGTTCGCTCGCAGCCATTCGGGGTCGCGGACCTGGACGTCGACACCCACCGGGCGGAGCCTGACTTCGGCCTGCCTTCCCAGCCAGGCCGGCGTCTTCGTCCCAGCGGGGGTGTTCGCGAGGTCGCGGGCCCACGCGGTCGCCTCGGCGTTGACCAGGCCGTACTCGAACCAGGCCCGGTCCTGCGTTCCGGCGAGCTCGACAAGCCGTGCCGGTGGGGCCGGCTGGGTACTGAGCGAATAGCGGTAGCCGCCGAGGGCCAGCCCCTCGACGAAGGCGGCCAGCCGTGCGCCGGAGAGTCCGGGCCGGTTTAGTACCGTTCGACCCGGTGGCAGGCCGCGCGCGAGCAGGCCCGCAGCTTCGCGCAGCGCGGCTGGGCCGGCCGTCTCGATGACCGGCTCGACGCCATCGCCGCGTCCCCCAAGATGGATCTCGATCATGCGGGCAGCTCCGGAACGGCATCCGGCCCCGGACCCGCACGGAGCGGGATCCGGGGCCGGGTCGCGAATGAACCGATCAGCCGACGACCTGTTTCAGAGCGTCGCCCAGGGCGCTCGCCTCGTCCGGTGTCATCTCGACGACGAGGCGCCCGCCGCCTTCGAGAGGCACGCGCATGACGATGCCGCGACCCTCCTTGGTGACCTCGAGCGGACCGTCGCCCGTCCGCGGCTTCATGGCCGCCATTCGTACCTCCTCGGGTGCGCCACGTGCTCACGTGACGTCGATGCTGGCTCCATTGTTCCTGATCGCGACTCGCTCGCCCAATCCTGGGTCGCGGTAACGTCGCGGCATGACCGACGTACTCGTGGTGGAGCGCAGCGACGCTGTGGTCACGCTGACCCTGAACCGGCCCGAGACCATGAACTCGCTGTCGGTCGAATTGAAGCAGGCGCTGCTCGACGCGCTGTCCGACGCGAGTTCGGACGAGTCGGTGCGCGCGGTGGTGCTCACCGGCACCGGACGCGGGTTCTGCGTCGGCCAGGACCTCAAAGAGCACGTCGCCAACCTGGGCGGTGAGCCCGAGCCACTGAGCACGGTCACGCAGCACTACAACCCGATCGTCACTGCTCTCGCGACGATGCCCAAACCGGTGATCGCGGCCGTGAACGGCATGGCCGCCGGGGCAGGGGCCGGCCTCGCCTTCGCGTGCGACTTCCGCATCGCGTCGTCCTCGGCAGGATTTTTGATCGCTTTCGCCAATATCGGCCTGACGCTGGACACCGGGGTGTCCTGGACGCTGCCACGCCTGATCGGTTCGGCCCGTGCGTCCGCGCTCGCGCTGCTCGCCGAACCGGTCACAGCCGAAGCGGCCCTGGAGATGGGTCTGGTCAACGCCGTCGCCGAGCCCGACCGGCTGGTGCCCGCCGCGCACGAGCTGGCGGCCCGCCTGGCCGCCGGGCCGACGGCGGCCTACGCCGCGATCAAGGCGTCCCTCGCGTATGCGCAGTCCGCGACGCTGGCCGACGCGCTCGCCCGGGAAGCTGAGCTGCAGAGCATGATGGGCGCCACCGCGGACCACCGCAACGCGACGGCCGCCTTCGTCGCCAAGCAGCAACCGGTCTTCACCGGACGATGATCGCCCCTCCGCGCGGTGGGTGACGGCGATCCGTCAGTCATTGGAGCGGGCGCGCCAGCAGCTGGCGATGTGGTCGTCGACCATGCCGGTGGCCTGCATCAGCGCGTAGGCCGTGATCGGGCCGACGAACCGGAATCCTCGGCGCTTCAGTTCCTTCGCCATCGCCTTCGATTCGAGGCTGCTGGACGCGACGTCGGCGAGCGTCTCCGGACGGGCGTGCGAATCGGGCGCGAACGACCACAACAGCTGATCTAGGCCCTCCGGCACCGACGCGCGAATCGCGCGCGCGTTCCCGATCGTGGCCTCGATCTTGGCGCGGTTGCGGACGATGCCAACGTCATCGATCAGCCGCGTCACGTCCGCCTCGTGGTAGCCGGCCACGTCATCCACGTCGAAGTCGGCGAAGGCGGCCCGAAAGGCCGGCCGCTTGCGCAGGATGATCAGCCACGACAGCCCGGACTGGAACGCCTCCAGCGACAGCCGCTCGAACAGCTCACGCTCGCCATGCAGCGGGGTGCCCCACTCTTCGTCGTGGTAAGAGAGGTACTCCGGCGCCGAGCCGGCCCACCCGCACCGCGGACGCTCAGCGCTCATCGGCCGGGGCCGGCCCCTGCTCCGGTGCCGATCGCTCGTCCTCGGGGCTGGGCTCCTCGACCGGTGCCAGGTCGGTATCAGGTGACTCGACGACCGTGCTGTTCAGCCGCGCGATCTCCTCGTCCCGCGCGCGCAATTCGTCGGCGAGCCGGTCCAGCAGCAGGTCGGTCTCGGCGAAGCGGTATCCGCGCAGCGCGACCGGGAGCCGAACCACCGTGACGTCGTTCGCGGTCAGCGCTCGCTCGGGCGGCAGCGTCCAGATCGGCTCGTCACGGATCGGCGGGGCGATCTGTTCGCCAGGCGGCAGCAGATAGGCGGCGAGCAGGAACAACGCGCCGCCTACCAGCACGGCGAGCAGCCCGAAGCCCGCTAGCGTCAGCATCCCTCGATCGTGTCATGGCGCAAGGATCGTCCGGGCTACCGGAGGGCTGATTCGACAGCGACGAATGCTTCTTCGACGCTCGTCACCCGGTGCAGCAGGTCGAGGGCCGCACGGCGTACGAAACCGCGTGCGCACAGCCGATCCAGGTAGTCCCACATCGGTGCGTAGAAGCCGTCTGGGTCCAGGACGAGCACCGGCTTGGCGTGCATGCCGAGCGATCCCGACGTCCAGATCTCGAACAGCTCCTCGAGCGTGCCGATACCGCCGGGAAGCGCCAGGAACGCGTCGGACTTCTCCTCCATCAATCGCTTTCGCTCGCGCATCGTGTCGACCACCAACAGCTCGTCGGCGTCGTGGTCGGCCATCTCCCGCGATACCAGCTGGGCCGGGATGACCCCGACCGTCCGTGCGCCGCCGGATCGTGCGGCCCGCGCGAGTTCGCCCATCATCGATACCCGGCCGCCACCCGAAATCAGCGAATGGCCACCGGCAGCCAACCGGGCACCGACCGCAGACGCGAGCTGAAGATAGGCCGCGTCGATCGAGTCCGAGGACGAGCAGTAGACGCAAACCGCGGCCATCATTGCCGGGTCTCGGGAGCCGTGTCCTGCTGTACCGAGGCAAGTGCGGCCTCCTCGGCCGCGTCCTGTCCGGAACGCCCGCGGTGGGCGGCCACAATGCGGGCGACGATCTCATCGATGTCGTCCGTGCAGTGCACCAGGTCGAGATCCGGCGACGCAATCTTGCCGCCGGGCAGCACCGAAGACCGCAGCCAGTCGATGAGCCCCTGCCAGTACGCGACGCCGTAGAGCAGCACCGGAAACCGGGTGACCTTGCGGGTCTGCACCAGGGTCAACGCCTCGAACATCTCGTCCAGCGTGCCGAAGCCGCCGGGAAGGATCACAAAGGCCTGCGCGTACTTCACGAACATCGTCTTGCGAGCGAAGAAATAGCGGAAGTTGATGCCGAGGTCGACCCAGTCGTTGAGCCGCTGCTCGAACGGCAACTCGATGCCGAGCCCGACCGAGACGCCGCCCGCGTCGGACGCCCCCCGGTTGACCGCCTCCATCGTGCCCGGGCCACCGCCGGTGATCACGGCGAAGCCGGCGCGGGCCAGAGCCGCCCCGAGGGCGACCGCGGCCGCGTACTCGGGATGGTCCGGCTTGGTCCGTGCCGAGCCGAACACCGACACGGCGGCGGGCAGTTCGGCGAGCAGGCCGAAGCCTTCGACGAACTCGCTCTGAATGCGCAATACTCGCCACGGATCGGTGTGCACCCAGTCCGAGGAACCCCGCGAGTCGAGTAGGCGCTGGTCGGTGGTCCCGCCCTGGATCTGCGCGCCGCGGAGCAGAACCGGGCCGCGCTGGTGCTCGCCGCGGTTGTCGTCATGCGTGTCGTGAGCGTCGCCTTTCACCCACGCAACGCTAGCGAGCGGCGCCGGGTGCGTGCTCGACGGTGGCAGCCGGGACCACCGCCGTCGGGCTCCGCCGGCAGGCTGACCTCGATCGGGTCGCTCGGGTGCACCGTCCCGCCAGCCAGCACGATCGACATCACCCCCGCCTTGCGGATCAACGCGCCGCTCGCGTCACGGTCGAGCACCGCCGACATCAGCCCGTCCTGGCAGCGGTCCAGTTGCACACAGGGGTTACGCAGACCAGTGACCTCGACAACCGCGTCGGCGCCGAAACGCAGCCGCGTCCCGATCGGCAAGGCGAGCAGGTCGACGCCGCGCGTCGTCACGTTCTCACCCAGCTCGCCTGGTGCCACCCGGTACCCGGCGGCGACGAGCTCGTCGATCAACTCGGCGTGGATCAGGTGCACCTGCCGCAGATTCGGCGCTGAGGGGTCGCGGCGCATGCGAGACAGGTGCTGCACTGTGGCGCCTGCGTGCGCGTCCCCTTCGACGCCGAACCCGGGGACCAGCGTGATCGTGTCTACGGACACCTTGGTGAAGCGGTGTGCGCCGTCCCGCGAGACCGCAACAATGTTCACGAGAGGAACCGCACCAGCGCGGCCTCGGTAGCCTCGACGGTGGCGAGGTCGACGTGCTCCTCCGGCTTGTGCGCGAGATTCGGGTCACCGGGGCCGAGATTCACTGCGGGGATGCCGAGCTGGCCGAAGCGCGCGACGTCCGTCCAGCCCAGCTTGGCCCGCACCTCGCCGCCGACCGCGGTCACGATCGCCTTGGCCAGCCCAGCGTCCAAGCCGGGACGCGCGGCCGGCGCCGAATCGGTCAACTCCACCGCGTAGCCGGAGAACACCTCGCGAACGTGTGCCAGGGCAGCGATCTCGTCGAGATCCGGCGCGAACCGATAGTTCACCAGGATCGAGCAGGCGTCGGGGACGACGTTCCCGGCCACGCCCCCGCTGATGCCTACCGCGTTGAGTCCCTCGCGGTAGGCCAGTCCGTCTAACTCGACCTCGCGCGCCGAATAGGCCTGCAGCCGGGCCAGCACCGGCGCGCTCTCGTGGATCGCGTTGACACCCAGCCAGGACCGCGCACTGTGCGCCCGCACGCCCGGCACCTCGACGCTGACCCGCAGGGTGCCCTGGCAACCGCCCTCAACGATCCCGTTGGTCGGCTCGAGGAGCACCGCGAGATCGCCGGCGAGGACATCCGGGCGCTCGCGCGCGATCCGTCCCAACCCATTGCGATCAGCCTCGATCTCCTCGCAGTCGTAGCACACCCAGGTCAGGTCGACCCGCGGATCGAGCGCCTCGGCGCCGACCAGGTGCGCGACCCGCAGCATCACCGCGACGCCGGACTTCATGTCAGACGTCCCGCAGCCGTACAGCACGCCGTCCTCGGCGCGGGACGGGACATTGTCGGCGATCGGGACCGTGTCCAGGTGTCCAGCGAGGACAACCCGGTGCTCCCGGCCGAGATCGGTGCGCGCGAGCACCACGTTGCCGTCCCGCTCGAGCGCCAACGCGCCGTACTCTCGCAGCCCCTGCTCCACCAGATCGGCCAAGCGGGTTTCGTCCCCGGACACGGACGCGACGTCGACCAGCGCAGCCGTCAGCGTCCCCGCGTCCCGGCTCAGATCCAGCACGACCGCGACGCTACGCGCCGGCCCGTTACTGTGACGCGGTGAGTGAGCGAAGCGCGTGGGGGTACGGCCTGGCCACGTCTGCGGGCGTGGACGGGCCGATCCTGGACACCTGGTACCCGGCTCCAGCGCTGGGGTCGACGCCCTCTGCAACCGGGCCGGACCACGAGCTCACCGCGTTGACCGGTACCCACGGAACCGCCGGTGACCGCGGGGTGCGCTCGGACATCGTGCTCTGCGAGATCGATCTCGACGCGGCCCCCGCAAGCGTCTCGGACGTCTACCTGCGCCTGCATCTGCTCTCGCACCGTCTTGTCCAGCCGAACGCGCTGAACCTCGACGGGATCTTCGGCGTGCTGCCCAATGTGGTGTGGACGAGCGTCGGACCGTGCGCGCCCGACGGCTTCGAGCGGGCCCGGCTCGCGCTGCGTCGCAAGCACACCATCCAGGTGTTCGGCATCGACAAGTTCCCCCGGATGACCGACTACGTGGTGCCGAGTGGCGTCCGGATAGCCGACGCCGACCGGGTTCGCCTAGGCGCCTACCTCGCGCCCGGAACGACCGTGATGCACGAGGGGTTCGTGAACTACAACGCGGGCACGCTCGGCATATCCATGGTCGAGGGACGTATCTCGGCCGGCGTGGTCGTGGGTGACGGCTCCGACATCGGGGGTGGCGCGTCGATCGCCGGCACGTTGTCCGGCGGCGGCACCGAACGCATCGCGGTCGGCGAGCGTTGTCTGATCGGCGCCAACGCCGGGATCGGGATCTCGCTCGGCGACGAGTGCGTCGTGGAAGCCGGAACCTACATCACACCCGGCTCGAAGCTCACCCTTCCCGACGGCACGATCGTCAAGGCACGGGAGCTGTCCGGACGACCCGGGTTGCTGTACTGGCGCAACAGCGTGACCGGCGCGCTCGAGGCCCGCCCGCGCGAGGGCACCGGCGTCACGCTCAACGACGTCCTGCACAGCAACTAGGCCGATGGCGCGCTCCACCAGGACCATCCTCGTCATCGCGGTGGTCGCGATCGTCGGCCTCGGCGGCGTGTTCGGGGTGCGCAAACTGTGGGATCTCGCGAAGAGCCACCTCACCTCGAGCGGCTGCACGATCGCCAGCTACGAGCTCGACACCAGCCAGGCCGCCGTGGCCTCCACGATGGTCGGCGCGGTGAGCCGGTACAGTCCCGCGCTGCCGGAGCGTGCCGCGGTGCTGGTGCTGGCCGCCGCCCTTCAGGAGAGCAAGTTGCGCAACCTTGCGCCGGGTCAGGGCGACCGCGACTCGGTCGGCGTGTTGCAGCAGCGTCCATCGCAGGGCTGGGGCGGCAGCGACCCGGCCAACCGGGCCGCTCGGCTCAGCAATGTCGGCGAGGCGACCACGGAGTTCCTGGACCACCTGGTCAAGTTCGGCAACTGGCAGGCACTGCCGCTCGCCCAAGCCATCCAGAACGTGCAGATCTCTGCCGACGGCAGTGCCTATGCCCAGCATGAGGACGAGGCCAAGACCCTCGCCGATGCACTACTCGGGAGCCGTCCGGCCGCCATTTCGTGCAGCTTCGAGACGCCCACGAAGGTCGCGCCGCTCGCGGTCGTGGCCAGGCAACTGCGCGCCCAACTACCCGTCGGCGCACCGACGACGCAGGGCCACACGGTTCGCGTCCCGGGCGCCGCCTGGCAGACCGCGGCGTGGTTCGTCGCGAACGCGGATCGGCTGGGGATCGACGAGGTTGCCTATGACGGCATGACGTGGACGCGCGCACATGGGTGGAAGACGGCGCCCGCGTCGAAGACGGCCGTGGTCGCCACCCTGCACCAGGTCTGACGCGGTCAGCTGTCGCCGATGCTGATCCGGCGGGATCCCCGAGATCGACAAGGTGATCGCGGCGGCCGGTGACGCAGGGGCGCGTCCCGGCTTCCCCGCCGACTTCCTGCTGCATGTCTTCGACCGGTTCGCACGCGCCGATCAAGGACGCGGGCGGGCCACGGCGACCGCGGGCAGCGGCCTGGGCCTGGCCATCGTCGACGTGCTCGTGCGAGCACGCGCGGGTACCGTGACTGCGACAAACGCGCCCGGCGGCGGCGCCGTCCTCGAGATGCACGTACCACTGCGATGACGCACCTGATCATTCGGCGACTCGCGACGGCGCGAACAACGTGAACCGTGCCGGGTTACGCGAGGACAGCACCAGCCGGCCACCCTCGGCCTCTGCCAATCGGCGCGCGAATGCGAGACCGATGCCGGTCCCGCCGGCTCGCGAGGATCGACGCCGAAACATCTCCCGCGGATCGTCGACGCGCAGCGCGCCTTCGTCCGCGACGTCGATCGCCAGCGCACCCTCGGCGTCCCGGGCGCTCACCGTCACAGCGCCCGCACCGTGCCGGAGCGAGTTGTCGCACAGCACATCGAGGATCTGCTTCGCCGCGGCAGCCGACATGACGGTGTCCGGCAGGTCCGGGTCGACATTGACGCGCAGGGGTCGATCTTTCGCCGCGAGCGGGCCGTTCCATCGTGCACGGACATCGTTCAGCAATCCGGCGAGTTCCAGAACTTGCCCGTCTCGCGCAGCGTCTCGCGCCAGGGCGAGCAGGTCAGCGACGGTGTGCTCGAGCTGACGTGAGGTGTCCAGCGCCTCGCTGAGCGCGACGCGCAGATCCGAGCCGGGCGTGATGAGCGCCGCTTCGATCCCCAACTGAAGACCGGTGAGCGGCGTCCGCAGCTGGTGTGAGGCGTCTGCGGAGAAGGCGCGCTCCCGCTCGACGAGGTCACCGAGCCGGGTCGCCGTGCGATCCAGGGCGCTGCTCACCGTGTCGATCTCGGCGATGCCGGCCGCCGTCGTCCGGACGCTGAAGTCGCCGTCGCCGAGGCGTTCGGCCCTGCCGGCGAGAAGCTCGAGCGGCGCCGCCAGGCGGCGGGCTTGGCGCCGGGCGAGCAGCCAGGTGACGGCAACGGCGACCGCCGCAAGTGCGACCATGCCCAGCCAGGTTCGGACGATGGTCGCGTAGACCTGCCCGCGATCGACGCTCACCAGCACCGCACCCACGATCGTGTCGCCATCAGAGACGGGGACGGCGACGGCGATCCGTCCGAAGAGGTCACCGCTGGCCACCGCACCGTGCGTGGTTCGCTGCACAAGGCCGGGCGAGCGAGCTGGCCCGGGTCCGGTGACGCGCGCTCCGGAGATTGCGTACACACTTACCTGGATGCCGCGTTCAGGCGCGGGAAGCGCCGAAGTCTGCCGGGCCCGGGCAAGATCTCCGGAGACCGCAAGGGCGGTCACATCGGCGATGCGTTCCAGCTCGCGCTGCTCGTCGGCGACGAAGTAGCGCCCGACAGCAACGGCGAGCGGGATGCCGAACAGGCAGGTGGCGAGCACCGCCGCGAGCACGCTCAACCCGACGATCCTTCGGCGCACGGCTCCCAACTCCCGATAGGTAACGCAAGTGTGCCGGTCCGCCTCGGGTGACGGAGCAGATATTGCCGAGCGTTAACCCTCGCCGAACGATCCCCTAGCCCGTCGCTGCCTAGCGTCGGTGTCGTCCGGTACCCGGTCTGACCATTGTCGAGAGGACCGCCATGAACCGCCTGCAGCGACGCACCGGCGTCGCCGTGCTCTGTCTGGGTGCGGCGTTGATCATGGTGGCGTGCGGGAGCTCGGCGACCAACACGTCGGGCAGCTCGGGACCCGCCGGCAGCACGGCGACGAACCCGAGCGCGGGACCGAACCCGAATGCCACCGAATCCGCGCCGCCCGGCGACATCCCGGACAACCAGGCCTTCGTGCCTTACGCCCCGAAGGGCACCGGCTACAGGCTGCAGGTTCCGGAGGGGTGGGCGATGACTCAGCCCGGGCGGGCGACGTTGTTCACGGACAAGTACAACAGCATCCGGATCGAGAAGCTGACCGTGGCAAAGGCGCCGACCGTTGCCTCGGCCACCTCGACCGAGCTGCCGCGGATCAAGGCCGCAGCCCACGGCTTCGTCCCCGGATCGGTCACCGCGGCGCCCAGGAAGGCCGGCACCGCCATCAAGATCACCTATCGGGCCGACTCCGTGCCGAACCCGGTCACCGGCAAGGTGATCGTGCAGGCCGTCGAGCGCTACGAGTTCTGGCGGGCGGGACGAGAGGTCGTCCTCACCCTGTCGGCGTCGCTCGGCTCGGACAACGTCGACCCGTGGCGCAAGGTCACCGACTCGTTCGCGTGGATGGCATGACGACCGTCACCGAGCGAACGCCGGCGATCGAGGCGCGGTCGCTGTACCGATTCTTCCGGGCCGGCGAGGAGGAAACGCTCGCCCTGCAGGGGGTCAGCCTGGGCATCGAGAGCGGCGAGTTCGTCGCGATCGTCGGCCCGTCCGGCTCGGGCAAGTCGACGCTGCTGTCCTGCCTGGCCGGCACCGACGAACCGGACGGCGGCACGGTCCGGTTGCGCGGCGTGCGGCTGAGCCATCAGTCCGAGCCGGTGCGGGCCCGGATGCGTGGGCGCGGCATCGGGCTGCTGTTCCAGAGCGGGAACCTGCTCTCGCACCTGACGCTTTCTCAGAACGTCGCGCTCGCACAACGGCTGGTCCGAAACGGCACACGCACACCGCTCGCAACGCTGCTGGACTCGCTCGGCATCGCCGGTCGGGCCCGCGCCTACCCCGGTCAACTTTCCGGCGGCGAACTCGCGCGGGCCGGCCTGGCCGTGGCCCTCGCCAACGAGCCGGCGGTGGTGCTGGCCGACGAGCCCACCGGCGAGCTCGACCTGGCCACCGAGCGGTCGGTGCTCGACCTGATCAGGAAACGTGCCGAGGACGGAGTCGGGGTGCTGGTGGCCAGCCACAGTCCTGCCGTCGCCGCCGCGGCCGACCGGGTCGTCCACATCGCCGACGGGCGGCTCGAGTCATGACCGCCCGCTCGAACGGCCTTGCCACCCTTGCCACGCAGCCGTCGGTGGTGTGTGACAACC
Organism: Actinomycetota bacterium; assembly: GCA_030948475.1. Classification (GTDB taxonomy): domain Bacteria; phylum Actinomycetota; class Actinomycetes; order Mycobacteriales; family Jatrophihabitantaceae; genus JALZAI01. Next base: position 11,888 of record JALZAI010000378.1, on the reverse strand, counting down.
TGGCGCGCACCTTCGGCACCGGCCCGGCCGCCGTAGTCGCCGTGTACGGGGTGAGCTGCACCGTCGCGCCGGGCAGCCGGATCGCGCTCACCGGGCCGTCCGGCTCGGTGAAGTCGACGTTGCTGCACCTGATGGCCGCTCTCGAGAAGCCCACGTCCGGCACGATCACCTGGCCGGCGCTGGACGAGCACGCGCAGGGCCATCCGGGACGCATCGCCGTCGTGTTCCAGGGCCCGAGCCTGCTCCCGGCTCTCGACGTCGCCGAAAACGTCGCACTGCCCCTGCTGCTGGCGGACGTCGACGACCGCGAGGCAGCCCGCCGCGCCGCGGACGCGCTCGACCTACTCAAGATCAGTGAACTGGCCGAGAAGCTGCCCGAGCAGCTCTCTGGCGGACAGGCGCAGCGGGTCGCGGTGGCCCGGGTGCTCGCGTCCCGTCCCCGCCTCATCCTCGCCGACGAGCCGAGCGGTCAGCTCGACCACCATGCGGCGCACCTGGTGCTCGACGTCCTGTTGCAGGCCAGCGACGAACTCGACGCCTCGCTGGTCGTCTCCACGCACGACCCGGTGATCGCAGCACGGCTCGACACGCAATGGACGATGCGCGACGGGCGCATCGATGCGGACCTACCAGGAGCCCCGGCATGATCAGGACCTGGCTGGGCGGGCTGCTCCGGCGCCGGCCCACCCGACTTGCCGGCGCAGCGATCGGCATCGCGATCGCGGTCGCCCTGCTCGCCTCGCTGGGTTCGTTCCTCGCGCACTCCAAGGCGACGATGACCGGACGTGCCGTTCGCGCCGTGTCCGTCGACTGGCAGGTTCAGCTCCAGCCGGGTGCCGATCCGGTCGCGACGCAACGCCTCGTCCGCGGCAGTGCGGGCGTGCAGGCGGTCCAGGACGTCGGGTACGGCACGACGAGCGGCCTGCGGGCAACGGCCGGCGGCAGCACCCAGACCACCGGCCCCGGCATGGTGCTCGGCCTGCCGAACAGTTACCGCGCCACTTTCCCGCAGGAGATCCGGTCGCTGGCCGGCTCGGCCCAGGGCGTCCTGCTGTTCCAGCAGACCGCGTCGAATCTGCATGCCGCACCCGGCGACACGATCGCGATCGGCCGGCCCGGTCTGCCGCCGGTTCGCGTGGTCGTGTCCGGCGTCGTGGACCTCCCGCAGGTCGACTCGCTGTTCCAGAAGGTCGGCGCCCCGCCCGGGACGCAGCCCGCAGCCCCACCGGACAACGTGGTCCTGCTCCCGTCCGGCCAGTGGCACCAGATCTTCGGTCCGCTCGCCACATCGCGACCCGATCTGGTCAGTACCCAGTTGCACGTCCGTCGCGATCACCGGTTGCCGGCCGACCCCGCCGCCGCGTTCACGACCGACGCGGCGGCCGCTCACAACCTCGAGGCGCGCAGCTCCGGCGGCGTCCTGGTCGGCGACAACCTCGGCGCGTCCTTGGACGCTGCACGCGGGGACGCCGCGTACGCGCAGGTGCTGTTCCTGTTCCTCGGCCTGCCCGGCGCAATCGTCGCCGCACTGCTGACAGCCACCATCGCCTCGTCCGGCGCCACCCGCCGGCGGACTGAACAGGCGTTGCTACGCGCCCGGGGCGCCTCTGCCCGACAGTTGCTGCGGTTGGCGGGCGCCGAGGCCGCGGTGATCGGCGGCGTCGGCGCGGTGCTCGGCCTGGTCACGGCGGCCGTCGTGGGTCGGTCCATCTTCGGGACGGCGCGCTTCGGCACCACGACCGGGACCGCCGTTGGCTGGGCAGTAGCCGCCGCAGTGACCGGCCTGGTGATCGCCGGCTCGTCCGTGCTGATTCCGGCTCGACGGGATCTGCGCGAACGGACGGTCGCCTCCGGTCGGGCCACCATCGGCATCGGGCGCTACCCCTGGTGGGCGCGGGCCGGGCTGGACGCCGCACTGCTCGTGATCGCCTACCTCGTCTACTCGGCGACCAGTCGCAACGGCTACCAACTGGTACTCGCACCTGAAGGCGTCCCCACGATCTCGGTGTCGTACTGGGCGTTCCTCGGTCCCGCCCTGCTCTGGATCGGCGCCGGACTGCTCGCCTGGCGCCTCAGCGACCTGCTGCTCGGCCGCGGCCGGCCGGTGCTGCGCCGGCTGCTGCGTCCGCTGACCGGACGGCTGGCCCGCCCGGTTGCGGGCGGGATATCGCGGCAACGGCGCCCGCTCACCCGGGCGATCGTGCTGCTCACCCTGGCGCTGTCGTTTGCGGCATCCACCGCGACGTTCAACGCGACCTACCGCGCGCAAGCCGAAGCCGACGCCCAGCTGACCAACGGCGCGGACGTCACGGTCGCGATCTCCGGTGGCACCACGGTCCACCCGCAGGCTGCGGCGCGCCTCGCCGCGGTTCCCGGCGTGCACGGAGTGGAACCCGTGCAGCACCGCTTCGCCTACATCGGCGCGGATCTGCAGGACCTCTACGGCGTGCGTCCCGACCACATCCGCAACGTCACCGCGCTACAGGACGCCTACTTCCAGGGTGGCACCGCAGGCGGGCTGATGGGCTCGCTGGCGGCCAAGCCGGACTCGATCCTCGTCTCCGCCGAGACGGTGAAGGACTACCAGCTGCACCCCGGCGATCTGATCCGGTTGCGCCTCGTCGATGCGCGCACCAGCAAGCCGCGCACCGTGGCGTTCCACTACGTCGGCATCGTCTCCGAGTTCCCGACCGCGCCGAAGGACAGCTTCTTCGTCGCCAACGCGAGTTACCTCGCCAAGCAGACGGGGACGGACACAGTCGGGGCCTTCCTGGTGAACACCGGCGGCCAGCAGACCGGAGCAGTCGCGCACCGCATCCAGTCGCTGCTCGGGCCGACTGCGCAGGTCACCGACATCGCGAATGTGCGCGGCAAGGTCGGGTCCAGCCTCACCTCGGTCGACCTCGCCGGACTCACCCGGGTCGAGCTCAGCTTCGCGCTGCTCCTCGCCGCGGCTGCCGGGGGGCTCGTCCTGGCGCTCGGGCTGGCCGAGCGGCGCCGCACGTTCGCGATAGCCGCGGCCCTCGGTGCGAAGCGACGGCACCTGCGCAGCATGATCGCCAGCGAAGCTGTCGTCCTCGCGGTGCTCGGGCTGGCCGCAGGTGGCGTGCTAGGGGCGCTGCTGTCCCGAATGCTGATCAAGGTGCTCACCGGCGTGTTCGACCCACCGCCGTCGGCCGTCGCGATCCCGTGGCTCTATCTGGGTGCGCTCGGCGCCATCACCGTGGCCGCGTTCGTCGCTGCCGCTGCTGGCGCGACGCGGGCCGCCCGCCGGCCCGCGATCAGTGTGCTGCGGGATTTGTAGTCGGCAGTTCCATCCGGAACCCGCGCCCGCGCAACGTCACGATCTCGGGCGCGGCCACCCGAGTCCCGACCGCCGCGTCGGCGAGCTTGCGACGAAGTGCCGACAGGTGCACGTCCAACGTCTTCGTCGATCCGAACCAATGCTCGTCCCACACGTCGGACATCAGATCGGCACGGCTCACCGCCGCGCCGGCATCCGCAGCGAGCCGTACCAGCAGGTCGAACTCCTTCGCCCGCAGCGTGATCTCCGCACCGGCCAACCGCACCCGGCGCGCCGCGCCGTCGATCTCGAGGTCGCCGATCTGGACGAGCGCAGCATCGCCCTGCGTCGTGGCACGGCGCCGCAGATGCGCGCCGACCCGAGCGGTCAGCTCAGCAAGTCGGAACGGCTTGGTCAGGTAATCGTCCGCGCCGGCGTCCAGGCCGAGGACGACATCGATCTCCTCGTCACGAGCCGTAAGGATCACGATCACGCAGCCGGGCTGCGCCGCGCGGATCCGCTGGCACAGGTCGAGCCCGTCCATGTCCGGCAGACCGAGATCGAGCAGTGCGAGCTCGAAATCGTTGCCCGGCAAGGCTGCTCCCGCCTCACCTGCCGTGGTCGCCCACAGCACGTCGTGCCCGTTGCTCGTCAGCCCGGCGCACACCGCACGACCTATCGCGAGATCGTCCTCGACAAGCAACAACCGGCCCACCTGTCCGACTCTAGATCGACCGGGTAGGCGCGCGGCCTCACAAGCCGAGATTGACCCGCAGTCCCTCCTCCATGCCGGGAAAGCGGACGTCCACACCTCACCGCGCAGTGGTTCAGGCAGTGCCACGGCGCCGCGGTGGGTGCAACGTTTCGCGCTGATCGGGCGGGACGCCGATGGGAAGCAGCGCAGCTTGTCAAGTTGACGCGTTCGCGTGAACGCGGTGAGGATGTGCGAAAGCTGATGCGGGCTCGGCTCAGTGACCTTCGCCCTGGGGTGGCAGGTTCTTGATCCAGTCCGGGTCGCTGTCGGTCTTGCCGACCCGGGACGCCCCGCCCGGCGAGCCGAGGGTATCGAAGAAGTCGACGTTGGCCTGGGTGTAGTCGTGCCACTGTTCGGGCAGGTCGTCCTCGTAGAAGATCGCCTCGACGGGGCAGACCGGCTCGCACGCCCCGCAGTCCACGCACTCGTCGGGGTGGATGTAGAGCATCCGCCCGCCCTCGTAGATGCAGTCGACCGGACACTCCTCGATGCAGCCCTTATCCAGGACGTCCACACACGGCTCGGCGATCACGTAGGTCACTGCGGTCCTCCGGGCGCGGTTTGCGCGGGCTAGTGGTTCGGCTGCTGGTGGTCGCTGGTGTCTTAGTATGCGCTCGTGTTGGAGCCTAGCTGGATCGGTCGCCGGGTCACCGTCCGCCGTGTCGTTGGGCACACCGTTGGGGGACGTGCGCAGTTCGGTGACGTGATCGGGGATCTGGTCGGTTTGGACGCGCGCACGGCAGTGCTCGACTCGCGGTCCGGGCTCGTCGAGGTGGCGCTGGAGTCAGTGACCATCGCCAAGCCGGCGCCGCCGTCCACGGCCGACGAGCTTGCTCTGCAGGCAATCGCCGCGGCGGGGTGGCGCGCCGGGGAGACCGCCCAGCTCGGCGGCTGGCTGCTGCGCGCCACCGGCGGGTTCACCGCACGGGCGAACTCGGTGCTTCCGCTGCGCACGCCGGGCATGGACCTGGACGAAGCGCTGCGCCGGGCCGGCGAATGGTATGCCGAGCGCGGCTTGCCACTGCGGCTGCTCGTCCCGATGCAAGCGCGCCGCCTCTTGGACGCGGAGCTGGGCGAGCGCGGCTGGCGCACCGAGGGCATCGTGCACACGATGGCCGGCCGCCTGGACATGCTGCACGCCGGGCCAGGCGACGAGCACGGCGTCGAGATCGCCGACGTCCCCGATGACCGGTGGCTCGGTCGCTACCGCGACGGAGCGGGCACCACGCCGATCGCGCGCCGACTGCTCACCCGACACGACCGCGCCGGATTCGCCAGCATCCGCGACGGGGAACATGTGCTCGCAATCGGCCGCGGCACGGTCGATGACACTTGGTTGGGCGTGACGGCGGTCGAGGTCGAGCCCGGCCACCGTCGCCGCGGACTGGCCCGCGCCGTCATGGCCGCGCTGTGGGGCTGGGGGTCCGATCGGGGCGCCACCCGCAGCTACCTGCAGGTCAGCGTCGACAACCTGCCAGGCGTCGCGCTGGACGAGTCGCTGGGTTACTGGGTGCATCACGACTACCGCTACCGGCTCGCACCGGAGTCCGGCCCACTACGCTGAGGGAATGTCGACGAAGCCGCCGGACGACAGCAAGCTGCTTGTCGTCTCCTTCGAGGACGCGCTGCGCGCACAGGAGTTCCTGATCGCGGTGGCGCGCCTGCAGCACCGCGAGGAGATCCAGCTGCACGATGCCGTGATCATCAGCCGGACCGAGGACGGTGGCTCGCACGTGCGCGAGACGACGGACGTCACACCCGGCCAGGCCGGGGTTGGCGCCGGGGTTTGGGGGCTGCTGCTTGGCACGCTGTTCGGCGGCCCGATCGGCGGGCTGGTGGTCGGCGCCGCGTCGGCCGGCGGTGGCGCGCTGCTCGCCAAGCTCGTCGACACCGGCGTGAAGGACGAAACCATCGAAGAGCTACGCACCACCGTCCCGCCCGGACGCACCGCGGTCGCGTTGCTCGTCAGCCACGTGTCGGTCGCGGACCTGCAGACTGAGCTGGCCCGGTTCCCGCACGCCCAGCTGGTCGAGACCGACCTGCCTCCGGCAGCGGTCAGCGCCGTGCAGAATGCGCTGGAGGAGGGCAATCGCGCGCCGTTCACCACTTCGCCGTAGCGTCGCGCCCCCCTGCGCCTGGCGCGGCACGGTCGAGGATGTCGTCGCGCGAAGCAGACGCTACCGTCCTCCGGGGCCCGGACGCGCAGGTGACGTCACCCGGACGATCGTGCCGAAGCCCGCCGCGCAGCCGAGCAGCACAACGCCGTAGAACGTCCACTGCTGCGCGCCACCACCGAGCACCAGCACGTCACCGTCTGAACGTGGAAACAGCGGCAGGACGAGCACGGGCACCAGCCACGACACGAACGGAAGCACAGCCGCGCCGGTCGCGCGCACGACAGAGTGGGCCCCGAGCGGCAGCAGCACGTTGCCGAGAATCGCGAACACAATGACGACCGGGACCAGGACGCCGCCGACGTAGAGCGGGATGAACAGCACCTCGAGCACCCCGGCGAGCACCGCACAGGCGCTCAGCAGTCCGACCAGGGCCCAATCGCGCAGGTCCGCGACGTGCTCGGGCACCCGCACTTTTCAGACGCCGGTTCCGGCGAAGAGGTCGACCTCGCGCCCGTTCGGGTCGCGCTCGACCCCCAGTGCGCCGCGGACCAGCCGGAAGTACTCGGTGGCGAGCATCTCCATGCCGACATTGTTCGAGAGCGCGAAGAACGGACCGTCCACCGCGATCTGGGTCGCGTGTGCGCGCAGCGCTGCGTTCTTGACCGCTGCGAAGGCGCGTCCGTCGATCGCGGTGGTGACCTCGTCGTCGGGATTGCCGAAGGGCAGCTCGTCGGCAGACTCGACACCGTCGAACAGGCTCTTCTCGCCGGCCTGCTTCATCGCCTCTATGCCGGCCTGCAGCACCGAGCGCGGGACGGCCGTCCAGTAGATCTTCTCGATCTGCCACGGCACCCCGGCGCCGCCGGGAGCCGCAGCCTGCTCGAAGGCGGCCATCGCCACCCGGTGCGTCATGATGTGGTCGGGATGGCCGTAGCCGCCGGTCTCGTCGTAGGTGACCAGTACCTGGGGACTCAGTTCCCGGATCACGGCGACGGCCTGCGTCACGGCCTGCTCGAAATGGATCTCGTCCGAGGCGCACGACCATAAGGCGCGCGGGTCGTCGTTGCCGGGCGTGCCCATCATCCCGCTGTCGCGCCAATATCCGGGGCCGCCGAGGTAACGGTGATCGCTGACGCCCAGCGCGCGCATCGCCGCGGCCAGCTCGTGGATGCGGTAGCCGCCGAGCTGGTCACCTCGTTCGGCGGCGATCCCGGCGAGCTCGGGGACGAGCACCTCGCCCAGCTCGCCGAGCGTGCAGGTCACGAGCGTCACCTGCGCACCCTCGGCGGCATAGCGGGCCATCGTCGTGCCCGACCCGATGGTTTCGTCGTCGGGATGCGCGTGCACCAGCAGCAGGCGACGGTCGGTCATCTCCAGCTCAGCCGGTGGGGTCGCCCTGACGCACCAGTTCGCCCTCGGCGTCGACCACGACGCCCTCGTCCAGGCGCTGCGGCTCGTGCGGGGTCGAATCCGGAAGACAGAGCATCGGTGCGGAGACCTGCTCGTCGGTGGGACGTCCCTCCGGCCAGACCGCCAGCGCGGACGGCTCGGCATCACGCGGCTGCCCGATCTCGAGGATGTCCGAGCGCGCGGAGGCGAAGTGGCAGGCCGCCGGGTGGTCGGCGAACTTGTCCTCCAGCACCGGATCGATGTTCACACACCATTCCCGCTGGGCGTTGGTGAGCTCGTCACGGAACTTCGGGCAGCGAGTGCGGAACCGGCAGCCGCTCGGCGGGTTTACCGGGCTGGGTACGTCGCCGGTGAGCAGGATCCGCTTGCGCTCGTGTTCTTTCAACGGGTCGGGGAGGGGGATCGCCGACATCAGCGCTTGGGTGTACGGGTGGGTCGGGCGACGGAACAGCTCCTCGACCTCGGCCGACTCGACCACCCTGCCGAGATACATCACGACGACCCGGTTGGCGATGTGCCGGATCACCGAGAGGTCGTGCGAGATGAACATGTAGGCCAGGCCGAGCTCGTCCTGGAGATCGCCCAGCAGGTTGATGACACCGGCCTGGATCGAGACGTCCAGCGCCGAGACCGGCTCGTCCAGCACCAGCAGTTTGGGCTTGAGCGCGAGCGCGCGGGCGATGCCGATGCGCTGGCGCTGGCCGCCGGAGAACTCATGCGAGTAGCGCGAACCGTGCTCGGGGTTCAGGCCCACCTGGGCCAGCAGGTCGCGGACCTGTTTGCGTCCGCTGTCGCGCGAGCCGTACTCCTTGTGGATCCGCAGCGGCTCGGCGACCAGCTCGCTCACCGTCATCCGCGGGTCGAGCGAGGCGAACGGGTCCTGGAACACGATCTGCATGTCGCGGCGCAATGGACGCATGTCCCGGTTGGATATCTGGGTCAGGTCGTGCCCCTGCCAGATCACCTGCCCGGCCGTGGCCGGGATCAGGTTCAGCACCAGCCGTCCGGTGGTCGTCTTGCCGCACCCGGACTCCCCGACGATGCACAGCGTCTCGTTCTCGTAGATGTCGAACGAGACGTCGCACACCGCGTGGACGTCGCCGATCTTGCGCCGGACCAGGCCCTTGGACCGGATCGGGAAGTGCTTGACCAGATTGCGGACCGACAGCGCCGGCTCACGTCCGTCGCGGGAGCGGCCGTTATTGCTCGTGTCGACGGCGGCGTGCTTGTCCAGCTCGATCCGCTCGGCAGCGTGCTTGCCGCCGTTGCCCGAGGCGCTCATTTTGCCGGCACCTCCGCCGCGACATCCGCATCGTAGGCGTCGGTGCCGAACAGGTCGGCGGCTTCGGCCCCACTGGTGCGGCTGCGGAAGTGGCAGGCCGCGGCGTGCGCGGCACCCTCGACCGGCAACAAATCTGGCTCGTCGTGGTCGCAGATGTCCTCGGCGATCGGGCAGCGGGGGGTGAACGGACAACCGGGCGGCAGGTTCAGCAAGGACGGCGGTGAGCCCTTGATGGGGGTGAGCCGCGCCTTGTCGGACTTGTCCATGCGAGGCAGGCTGCCCAGCAGGCCCAGCGTGTACGGCATGCGTGGGCGGTAGAAGACTTCTTCGGTCGACCCGGTCTCGACCAGCTTGCCGGCATACATGACGCAGATCCGCTCGGCGTGCCCGGCGATGACGCCGAGGTCGTGCGTGATCAGGATCAACGCGGCGCCGGTCTGCACGCGGGCGGCCTCGAGGGCCTCGAGCACCTGTGCCTGAACCGTGACGTCCAGCGCGGTAGTCGGCTCGTCGGCGATGATCACGTCCGGGTCGTTGGCCATCGCGATCGCGATCACGACGCGCTGTCGCATCCCGCCGGAAAGCTCGTGCGGATAGCTGTCGACGCGCTGCTGCGGGAACGGGATGCCGACGATGCTGAGCAGTTCGATCGCGCGCTCGCGAGCCTTGTCCTTCGAGATGTCGTTGTGCGCGAGCACGGCCTCGGCGATCTGGAAGCCGATCGAATAGACCGGGTTCAGCGAGGTCAGGGGGTCCTGGAAGATCATTGCGATCTTGTTGCCGCGCAGCTTCGCGTAGTCCTTCTCCTTCTGCCCCAGAATCTCCTTGCCCCGAAAACGGACCGAACCGGTGATCCGCGCGGTCTTCGGCAACAGACCCATCACGGCCATCGAGCTGACCGACTTGCCGGACCCCGACTCGCCCACGATGCCCATCGCCTCGCCGGCACTGACGGTATAGCTCACGCCCCGGACCGCGCGGACCTCGCCGTCGTCGGTCGGGAACGAGACGGTCAGATTTTCCACGACGAGCAGTGCCGCGTCCTCGTCGGCGTGGGAACCGTCGACACTGATGTCTACGGTCATTTCCGTTCTCTCGTCTGCCGGGGATCGAGCGCGTCGCGCAGGCCGTCGCCGATGAAGTTCACGGTGAGCGCGATCAGGATGATGAAGACTCCAGGGAAGTAGAACAGCCAGGGCCGGGTGTCGAAGGCGCCCTGGGCTGTCGTGATCAGCACGCCGAGCGAGGTGTCCGGCGGCTGGATCCCGAAGCCGATGAAGGACAGCGCCGTCTCGGTGAGAATGCCGGCGGCGATCAGCAGCGTTGCGTTCACGATCAGCACCGGGACGGTGTTCGGCAGCAGGTGCCGAATCATGATCCGGGTATTCGAGGCGCCGAGGGCGCGGGCTGCCTCGATGAACTCCTTCTCGCGCAGCGACAGCACGACACCGCGCACGACGCGGGCGACGTACGGCGCGGCGACCGAAGCGAGGATCAATCCGATGATCCACCAGGTGCCGCCGAAGTTCTTGGCGAGCGCCGCGGCCACGGCGAGGGCCGGGATGGTGAGGATCAGGTCGGCGAAGCGCATCAGCGCAGCGTCCACGAATCCGCCGAGGAAACCGGAGATCACGCCCCACAAGGCTCCGGTGCCGGTGCCGACGAGGGCGATCGTGAAGGCGACCTTCAGCGATTGTGCAGTGCCGCGCATGACGACGGCGACGCCGTCATAGCCCGTGGCGTCGGTGCCGAACGGATGCTTCAAGCTCGGCGAGATATTCAGGTCGTTGGTGTAGACGTCATAGGTGAACTGCCAGAAGTGCGGCAGGACGAAGGCGAAAAGCAGCAACAAGACGAACACCACGAAACTGGCCGCCGCGACCCGGTGCCGCAGGAAGCGGCGGAACGCCAGTTGCCACTGGCTGCGCTCCTTGGCCGTGAACTCGCGCTCCCTACGTGTTTCCGGAGCGGGGCCGGCGGACGCCGGTGGCGAGTCCTTGACGGCGGTTCCGGTGAGCGGCTCACGCATGACGGATCCTCGGGTCGAGAACGCCGTAGAGCACGTCGGCGATCAGGTTGAACAAGATGACGATCGTCGCCGTCACGAGCAGCCAACCGAGCATCACGTTGAAGTCGATGGTCCGTAGCGCCGTGACGAACAGATACCCCATCCCGTGCCACTGGAACACCGTTTCGGTCACGATCGCGCCGCCGAGCAGGGCCGCGACGTCCAGCGCGGTGACGGTGGTCAACGGGATCAGCGCGGTGCGCAGCGCGTGCCGGATCAGCACGGTCCGCGACTTCAATCCCTTCGATCGGGCCAGGCGCACGTAGTCGCTGTTGAGCACCTCGAGCATCGAGGCCCGGGTGAACCGGCTCCAGGCGGCGTAACCGGCCAGTCCGAGCACGATTGTCGGCAGTACCAGATGGCCGAAGATGTCCTTGACGTTGCCCCAGGTGGACGTGTCCGACAAAATGATCGACCGGTCACCGATCGTGAAGAAGATCTTGGAACCGGTCTTGTTGTTGACCCAGATGCCGCCCTGCTTGAGCAGGATGGCGAACCAGAACGTCGGCATGGACAGGAACAGGAAGCCGAGCGTGGTGGTCGTGTAGTCGGTGAGGCTGTACTGCTTCACCGCGCTGACCACCCCGGTGATGACCGCCAGGAAGAGCGCGATGACGACCGAGGCGGCCACCAGCCGTCCGGTCACCAGCAGCGCCTGCAGCACCTCGCTGCCGATATTGTCGCTGCCGAGCACGGGCGGGCCCCAGTCGCCGTGCAGCACCAGGTTGGATATCCAGTGCCAGTACTGGGCCGGCCACGACCGGTCGAGATACAGCCGGTGCGCCTCGCTGTCGAGGAACGCCTTGGGGGGGCGCGGGTTGCGCAACTTGAGCGGCCCCAACGGATCGCCGGTCAGCTTCACCAGGACGAAGGTGAGGATGGTGGAGGCGATAAGTATCGGTATCGATATCAGCAATCGCCGGATCACGAATACCAACATGGCGCGTTGACCTCCGATGCCCAGGTGTGCCCCC
>JALZAI010000340.1 GCA_030948475.1 Actinomycetota bacterium | reverse complement strand
GCGCTGAACCTTGCGATGACCCAGGTCATCCGAGCCACCTTGCGCGCCGACGAAGCTGTCATCGATCCTCGTCACTATCTCGCGCCCGCGCGCACCCAGATGTCGGCCGTCGTCACGTCGATCACCGAGGCTCTTGCGCGGGCCCGACCGGCCGGACGATAGGTGAGCGCTCCTCGATGCCGCACGGGCGCCGAGCGGGCATGGCGGCAACCCCGCTCGGCTCAGTCAATCGGCGTTGAGCTCGCGGGCCCGCTCGTAGGACTCGCGGGTGTAGAGGACGAGCCGAGCAAGGCCGTCGTTGGCCGCCGCGCGGATCGTGTCGAGGGCCTGCCTGATCGCGTCGTCGACCGGCCAACCGTAAGCGCCGGCGGAGATCAGCGGGAACGCGATCGACGCCGCGCCGTGCGAGTCGGCCAGCGCGAGCGAGGACCGGTAGCAAGAGCGCAGCGTCTCGACGTCTCCGCGGCCGTAGACCGGCCCGACGGTGTGGATCACCCAGCGTGCGTCCAGGTCGCCGGCGGTGGTGGCCACAGCCTGGCCCGGCGGCAGGCCCTGCGGGTACTCGCTCTCGCGGAGCTCGCGGCACGCGGCCAGGATCTCCGGTCCGCCGCGGCGATGGATCGCGCCGTCCACGCCGCCACCGCCGAGCAGCGAGGAGTTCGCCGCGTTGACGATCGCGTCCACACGCTCGCGGGTGATGTCGCCGTGCCCGAGTTCGATACGCACGTCAGCGGGGCAGCCAGGCGTCCGGCTCGGCGCTGAGCCGCCTGACGGCGGGCGGGAGCTTGCCGGCGAGCACGTGCGCAAGGGTGACCTCGTCCAGCACGCGCCGCAGGCTGGCCCGTACTGCTACCCAGACCTCGGGCAGGTGCGCAGCGACGCCGACGTAATTCGTCTCGTGCGGGCGCAGGCCGCGGACCTCGGCGAGCGGGCCGTCGACGACGCGGATCACCGCACCCAGCGTGATCTCGGCAGCGGGAAGAGCGAGCGCATAGCCGCCGGAGGCGCCGCGCTGGCTACGGACCAGCTGCGCGCGACGCAGCTCACCGAGGATGGCCTCGACGAACTTGCGCGGCAGCCCCTGTTCCTCGACGATCGTGTCGACCTTGACCAGCTCGGGCTGGTGGGCAGCCAGATTGAGCAGGGCACGTATCGCGTAGTCGGTCTTCGCCGAGATCTGCACGTCCACAGTCTCGCAGGCTCAACCACCCAGCGGTCGCACCCACACGCGGGAACCGGCGGCAGGGCAAGCGCCTCGGCCTGTCCGCGGGTCAACTGCGGCCACGGTTCGCCGCATGCGGACTTCCGCTCGGCGCGCACTTCGAACCCGATTCGCTGCACGCGCGTGATCTCTGCCCCGACCGAGCCGTCGACGTGGCTGCTGAAGGTCTCGAGGTCGTGCGGACGCACCATTCGCTCGCCGAGCGAGGTCACCGGGGCGTGCCGTCGCGCGGCGACGTCGGGACATGTTGCTCATCGGCGATGATCTCCTCGGGGTCTCTCGTAACAGTCTGGTACTCGATGACACCTACCGGATTACTCGGCAATTTAGGAATTGAAACCCCGGGCAGGCGTGTCGCGCCCGGAACTGGGCGAACCCGCTAGCGCGCCGCGTCCGCTCTCGGCACGGGTGCCGGCCGGAGCGTCTCAGGCGCGAGGGCCACGAAGGGCAGTGGAGCGAGCGCGACCACGGCGCTCACGGCGAACGCGACCCCGTAGCCGTGCGCGTCGGCGAGCGCCCCGGCCACTATCGGGCCGAGGACGGCGCCGAGATCGCCTGCCATCTGGAACACGGCGACCACCGTCCCGCCCCTGCTACCCACGACGTCGCCGAGCACCGCACCCGGAGCTACCGAGTCGGCCGCGCCGGCGAAGCCGAGCAGGACCATAGCTACCAGCAGGCCGGTGAGGGTCGCGACGCTCGGGAGCAGCAGGAAGCCCACGGCGCCCAGCCCCAGCCCGCCGAGGATCACCGGTCGCCGCCCGCGCGTGTCGGCCACCTGCCCGAACGGCAGCAACAGCATTCCGCTGACCAGGCTCACGACCAGGAACGCTGCGTACACCCAGCCCGTACCGAGATGCAGCCGGTCGGTGACGAACTGCGGCACGATCGAGCTGCGCGAGCCCACCACCGCGAAGTCGCCGGCAAAGGAGGCGACCAGCGCGGCCACGTACGCGCGGCTGCGCAGGGCGGTGCGCAGCGGCAGCGGGTCGGCCTGCACGGTCTGGCGCGCGGCGAGTTCGCTGTGCCGGAGATTGCCGAGCCCGAGCGCCCCGGCCACCACCAAGGTCCCGGCGTACAGGAAGAACGGCAGGCGCAGCGAGAAGCTGGCCACCGTCCCGACGGCCGGACCGGCGATGAGTCCGATGAGGAACGCGCCGGCCCAGACGCCCTGCGCCCGGCCCCGCTGGTGGCTCGGCGTGACCCGGATCAGCAGGCTCGCGGCGCCGACGCTGAACATGATCGAACCGACGCCACCGGCACCCCGCAACACGAGCAACTGCCAGTACGCCTGGGCCAGTCCGGACAGCGCGCTGGACACTGCCACGATGCCGATACCGCTCGCCAGGACGACCCGCTCACCGGCCGCATTGACCAAGCGTCCGACGAACGGGGCCGTGATCAGGCGCATGAGCGCGAAGGCACTGAGCACCGCCCCGGCTCCGGTCTTCGACACGCCGAACTGCCGCGCGAACAGCGGGATCGCCGGCGCGACCAGACCGAAGCCGAGCGCCACCATGAACGCGACCCCGACCAGAGCACGAACCTCACTGGGCAGCTCGCGCAGTCCCTGCAGCGGACGCACCCGCACTCTCACTCCTCCGCTCTCGCTGCCTTCATCTTGACATGTGACTCTTTGGTCACCTATCTTGGTGGTCGTGGACGACGATCGGGTCTTTAAAGCGCTGGCCGACCCGACCCGGCGTCACCTGTTGGACGTGCTCTTCGAGCGGGACGGCCGCACGCTCGGCGAGCTGGAGCGCGAGGCGGAGATGACTCGCTTCGGCGTGATGAAACACCTCCGGGTGCTCGAGGACGCCGGGTTGGTCACGACCTGCAAGCAAGGGCGGGAGAAGTTGCACTTCCTCAACCCGGTCCCGATCCGACTCGTCCACGACCGCTGGATCGACAAGTACAC
>JALZAI010000242.1 GCA_030948475.1 Actinomycetota bacterium | reverse complement strand
CGAAGAACCATCGGTTGACGAACGGAACCACCACGCCGACGGTCGCAGTGCGCCCGCTGGCCAGCCGGGCAGCGAACGGGGACGCGATGTAGTGCAGCTCGGCGGCGGCCTCGAGCACGCGCCCGCGCGTCGCGGTGGCGACGTCAGGCAGACCGCGCAGCGCGCGGGAAACCGTCGCGATCGACACGCCCGCGCGTCGCGCGACATCCTCGATGCTCGCCGCCATCCGTGTCGCCATCCTGTCCGGGATCAGGGCAGATCAGGGAGAAAACGCTACCGGTGACCCCGCTGGCAGACTTTGCCCGGTGCGCACCCTCTACCGCAACGGTCGAATCCGCGCCGCGGCCCTCCGGCGGGCCTCGGCAATGCTGGTCGAGGACGCCACGATCACCTGGATCGGCAATGAACACGGGGGGCAGCTGCCCTCGGCGGGCACGGTGATCGACCTTCACAACGCTTTGGTCACGCCGGCGTTCGTGGACGCCCATGTGCACGCCACGGCGACCGGGCTGGCGCTGTCCGGACTCGATCTCCGCGCCGCCGCTTCCCTGGTCGACGCGCTCGATCTGGTGGAACGGGCGGCCAGGTCCGGTCGTGGCCGCGCGGTGCTCGGCAGCGGATGGGACGAGAGCCGGTGGCCGGAACGGCGTCCGCCCACCGTGCGGGAACTCGACCGGGCCGGGTACGGCGGTGCCGTCTACCTGGCCCGGGTGGACGCACATTCGGCCGTCGTCTCCTCGGCGCTGGCAGCGGCCGTGCCGGGCCTGCGGGATCTGGCCGGGTACCGGGCCGGTGGATGGCTGACGGCCGATGCCCATGACGCCGCTCGCTGCGCAGCGCTGGCCTCGCTGACTGCTGGGCAGACCCGGGATCTGCAACGCACGGCGCTGCGGCAGGCCGCCTCGCTCGGCGTCGCCTGCGTGCACGAGATGGCCGGGCCGGCGATCTCCAGCGCCGACGACCTGAGCCTGCTGCTGGCCCTCGCGGGAGCGGAGCCGCTGCCGGAGGTGATCGGATACTGGGGCGAGCTGGGCGGCATCGACACCGCCCGCGAACTGGGCGCCGTGGGCGCTGCGGGAGACCTGTTCTGTGACGGCTCGCTCGGCTCGCACACCGCCGCGCTGCACGATCCGTACACGGACGCACCCGGCACGTCCGGCAGGCTGCGGTTCGAGACCGCCGAGCTGGCCGAGCACGTGCTGGCGTGCACCGCGGCTGGTCTGCAGGCCGGCTTCCACGCGATCGGCGACGCGGCGATCGATCAGGTGCTTGACGCGCTCGACGTCGCCACGGAACGGCTCGGGCGCCCGGCCGGCGTCGGACACCGGATCGAGCACGCCGAGTTCGTCCGCGATCCGGCGCGGCTCGCCGCTTCGGGCGTGCTGGCCAGCGTCCAGCCGCTGTTCGACGCGACCTGGGGTGGGCCGGACGGTATGTACGCGGACCGGCTCGGCGCGTCGCGCGCGGCACAACTGAACCGATTCGCCGACCTCGCCGCGGCCGGGGTGCCACTGGCGTTCGGCTCGGACGCGCCGGTGACCCCGCTCGCGCCGTGGGCCGCGGTGCGGGCAGCGGTCCACCCGTCCGATCCGGAGACCGCGATCAGCGTCGAAGCCGCGTTCACCGCACACACCCGGACGGGCTGGCGCGCGGCCCGGCGCGGCAGCGAGGGCGTCCTCACCGCGGGCGCGCCGGCCACCTTCGCCGTATGGGACGCGCGCGGGCCGGCGGGCACGCTCTGCCGGACCTGAGCCCGGGCACCGAGCTACCCAGCTGCGTCGTCACCGTCCGCGCCGGTTCGACGATCTTCGACGCCGGCCTGCAGTGACCACGGGCGATACTGGGACGATGCTCCGCGACGCCCCAGCACCGCTGCCTGTGCGCTGGGGCGCGCTGGCTGCGGCACTCGGCGGGTTGGCCGGGGTGGCGGCGTTCCCGCGATACGGCATCTGGCCGCTGGCCCTGCTCAGCGTGGCGCTGCTCTCCTGGGCGGTGGACGGGCGGCGCAGCCGCACCGGCGCCTGGCTGGGCCTGGTCTACGGCGCGGCCTTCTTCGGTCCGCTGCTGCACTGGACTGGGGTGTACGTCGGCGCCGCGCCGTGGCTGCTGTTAGCTGGCGCGCAGGCGACGTTCTTGGCCGGGCTCGGCGCGGTCCTGCCGCTCGTGCAACGGCTGCCCGTGGCGCCGCTGTGGGTCGGGGCCGCCTGGGTGCTGGAGGAGGCGCTGCGCGACCGACTGCCGTTCGGCGGCTTCCCGTGGGGTCGGTTGGCATTCAGCCAGGCCGACTCGCCGTTGCGCTGGTTCGCCGCGCTCGGTGGCCAGCCGATGCTGAGCTTCGCCGTCGCCGTCCTGGGCGGCGCCCTGACCGTGACCGCTCGCCACGTCCGGCCACTGTCCTGGCGGGCGCTGGCCGGATGCCTCGCCGTCCTCGTCCTGGTGCCGGCACTCGCCGGACTGCGGGCGTGGGTGGGAACGTCCGGCTCGACCGGTCGACCGCTCCAGATTGCTGTGGTCCAGGGCAGCGTCCCCGATCGGGGCATCGCCTTCGAAGACCGAGTGCGGCAGGTGCTCGACAACCACGTCGCGCAGACCCTGAAGCTCGCCGCGCAGGTCCAGCGAGGCACCGTGCCGAAGCCGGATCTGGTCATCTGGCCGGAGAACGCCTCCGACGTCGATCCGTATCGGGACGCGGCGGCGGCCGCCCAGATTTCGCGCGCGGTCACGGCCGTCGACGCGCCGGTCCTGGTCGGCGCGATCCTGCAGGGACCGGGCGCACAGCATCGGCGCAACGCCGGCATCCTATGGTCACCGGAAACCGGTCCGGGCGCCGTCTACGTCAAGCGGCACCCGGTACCGTTCGCCGAGTACGTGCCGCTGCGCGGCCTTGCCGAGCGGGTGAGTTCGGCCGCCAAGCTGGTCACCCAGGACATGGTGGCCGGGCACGGCAACGGTCTGCTCAAGGGCGGCCCTGTCCCGATCGGCGACGCCATCTGCTTCGAGGTGGCCTACGACGACCTGGTCCGCTCGTCCGTCGAGGCGGGCGCACAGCTACTCGTCGTGCAGACCAACAACGCCACGTTCGGGCACACCGCAGAGACGTATCAGCAACTGGCGATGAGCCGGCTGCGTGCCGTGGAGACCGGCCTGCCGGTCGTGCAGGCGTCGACGACCGGGTTGTCGGCGATCGTCGGGCCGGACGGCGGCCTGGTGACCCGGTCCGGTGCGCTGTTCCGGCCGGCGATCCTCTCGGCGCGGATCGATCCCGGCAGCGGCAGCACCCTCGCGATGTACCTCGGCCCTGGACCCGAATACGTGCTCGCTGCGCTCGCGGTGCTGGGCGCCGGCGCTTCGGTGAGCCGGTCCCGACGGCGCCGGCGCTCGGAGCGGGCTGAGGGGTCCGGGCGATCGTCGCCGAGCGATGAGATGGTGGCCCGATGAGTCCCGCCGCCCGCGTGTTGGTGATCATCCCTACGTACAACGAGAGCGAGAACATCGAACGGATCGTGGCCCGCGTACACGGCAGCGTCCCGGAAGCACATTTGCTCGTAGTCGACGACGCCAGTCCGGACGGCACCGGCAAGCTCGCCGATGCGATGGCCGATGCCGACCGCCGGGTGCACGTGCTGCACCGTGGCGCCAAGTCGGGCCTCGGTGCGGCCTACGCGGCCGGGTTCGACTGGGGCCTGGACGCCCGGTACGACGTCCTGGTGGAGATGGATGCCGACGGCTCGCACGCGCCGGAGCAACTGCCCCGGCTGCTGGGCGGGCTCGCCGATGCCGACGTCGTGCTCGGCTCGCGGTGGGTGTCCGGCGGGGAAGTGCACAACTGGCCGCTGCGGCGGGAGTTCCTCTCCCGGGGCGGCAACCTCTACACCCGACTCGCGCTCGGCGTCGACCTGCGCGACGCGACCGGTGGCTACCGTGCCTTCCGCCGCGACGTGCTCGACGACATCGACTACCGGGCGACGAGGTCGCAGGGCTACTGCTTCCAGGTGGACCTCGCCTGGCGGGCGGTGCGGGCCGGTTACCGGGTGGTCGAGTTGCCGATCACGTTTTCCGAGCGCGAGCACGGCGAGTCGAAGATGAGCGGTGCGATCGTCCGCGAGGCTCTGTGGCGGGTGAGCCGCTGGGGCGCCGCGCACCGCGCCCGGCAGGCGCGCGCCCTCTTCACCGCAAACCGTAAGACCCCGATACCGAAAGATTAGATACCGAAACAGCTATCCGCCTCACTAAGAGCTCGGCGGCTACGACAGTGGGCGAACCTACGCGCTCTTCTGTCCTCGGCGAGCCCGCAGCACGTCCAGGCGCTCGGCAAGGACCTCTTCCAGGTCGGCGATCGAGCGACGCTCCATGAGCATGTCCCAGTGCGTACGCGCGGGCTTGGTCTTCTTCGCCTCCGGCTCGGGGCCGTCGACGAGCAGGCCGCCCGTCCCGTCGAGACGACATTCCCAGGTGGCCGGGATCTCGGCCTCCTCGGCGAACGGGACCCGGAACTCGTGCCCGCGCGGGCATCGGTACGCCGCGATGTTGCGAGGCGCCGGCTCGGCGCCGTATTCGGTTTCGTAGCTGATCGCGCCAAGTCTGCTTCCGCGCAGTGTCCGATCTGCCATGGTCGGCACCTCCTTCGGGGGCCCGCGGATTATTACCACTGCCGTGCTGATCTGTCGGCAACCGCGTTGCTTGATTTAAATTCAACGGACGGTCTTGACTATTGATTCCCGATATGATCTAAGCGATAACCCGTGGCGGTGATAACCGTCGAGATTGACGGTGCACCTCGTACCCATGTATTCGTTCGATCGGGCGCTCCGGTTCCACATCTGAGCAACGAATCAGGCACGGGACGTGGCAGTGAGAGCGTCCCGGGCGCAGCCGAGGCAGCTGGTGATCGCCGGGTCGTGCTGGGTGGTGCTGCGAGTGAGTGCGATCACGCGTCGATGCAGGCGCGGTTTGAGGGGCAGGCCAACCACCCCGGTCTGCTCCGCGGCGATGCTGACGGGCAGCAGAGCTACCCCGGCGCCGGCCTGGACGAGCGCGGCAAGCACATGCAGGCCTTCGAATTCCCATCGGCGAATCGGTTCGGCGCCTACCGCGCTCAGCCGATGATCACCGGTCGTGCGCGACAGTTGCCCCACCGGCGCGTTCAGCCAGGTGTCGGTCCGCGCGATCTGACGCAACGCCGCCGCCGAGACCGGCGCGCCCCGCCGGGCGGCGAGGTGAGCGGTAGCGACGGCTAGGTTCGCTCAGCCGAGGTCGACGATCGCGGCGACCGGCCCGCCGCCGTCCGGGCCCTGATGCGCCGCCGACACGCTGACAAACACCGCGGGATCGCCGGTCACCGCTGCCGCGACGCCGCCGACGCACGCCTTGATCTGGCGGTGCCAGTGCACGTCGGAGTCGTCGAGCATGGCGTTGCGGCGCCCACGCACCTGACCGTCCTGGCTGGCCTCGCACTTGAGGAAGACGTTCACCAGCCGGCCCCCGATGTCCTCGCTGCGCGGACGATCGGGCAGCTCGAGGCCGGCGTCGCGGATCGCGTCCCAGATACCGTCCTGGTCCAGTGCGTCGGTCATCACGCCGTGTCCGATCCGGTAGCGGCCGCCGACGCCGCGGGTGTTGCCGACCACCACCACCTGGGCGCGGTCCAGCTCGACTCCGGACGAACAGGAAGCAACGGATGAGTACAGCGAGCGGTCCCGCAGCACGTCCTCGTCGCGCGGCATCTCGATCTCGCCGAGCGCCACGGCGATGCCGAGCGCGGTGCCGCCGTTGGACACGTCCATGGAGGCGAGCGTGTCCTCAGTGAACACGTCGTTGCCGCGGCTCTTCGCGTCGCGAATGGTGTCGATCGTGAGTAGCGGGGTCTTGGTCTGGACGTAGTGCACGTCGGCCACGTCGTCGATACCGGCGCGCTGCATTGCCTCCCGCACGGCGGCTGCGACCTTGGTGATCATCGCAGTGCGGCCGATGTCTTCGGGCAGCAGCACCTCGCTCATCGCGAATCCGACGGTCAGTCGGGGCTCGTCGGTCTGCGACGCCCGATCAGCGGGCAGCGTCGCGAAGATCGTCGCGTGCGGGCTGATGATGCCGTCCGTTCCGCCGGACCAGACGATCGGTACCTGCTTCACCTCGTCTGCGCTGCGGGTGCCCGTCGCGGTCAGCACCTCGCGGAACGCGCGGTCGGCGATGATGCGGGTGTAGTCGTTGACGCCGCCGTTGCCCTCGGTCTTGCCGATCACCGCGACGACCCGATCGGCCTCGAGCACGCCGTCGTCGATCAGCTTCGTCAGTTCGCTCGCGTCGGTCACGGAGTGCAGCGGGACCTTGCGGACCTCGATCGGCTCGGGCACTTCTTTTCTCCTGTCAGTTGGTGACGATCGTGCCGGCGCGTCCCTCGATCGCGTCGGCGATGCGGTGCAGGGACGTGATGACCGCGCGTCCGCCGCGCTCAGCGACCCGGCAGGCGGCCTCGACCTTAGGACCCATGCTTCCGTCCGCGAATTCTCCCCGCGCGGCGTGCTCGCGTAGTTCGGCGGCGCTGACCTCGCCGAGCGCGCGCGCCTGATCGGTACCGTAGCCGATGACGGCGGCGTCCACATCCGTTGCGATGACCAGCACGTCGACGGTCAGCTCGGTTGCTAGCAGCGCCGCGCTGAGGTCCTTGTCGATCACAGCCTCGACGCCGTGCAACGCGCCGTCCGCGCCACGGACGACAGGCACCCCCCCGCCGCCGGAGCAGACCACCACGCAGCCGGCGTCGAGCAGGCTGAGCGCGGCGGGAGCGTCCAGGCACACCAGCGGATCCGGCGAGGCGACCAGACGGCGCCAGCCACCCTCGCCCCGGTCCTGCCAGATCTGTCCGTGCTCGATCATCGTCCGCGCCTCGTCCTCGGGTAGGTATCGACCGATCGGCTTGGACGGCTCGGCGAAATGCGGATCGTCGATGTGCACCAGCGTGCGCGAGACGAGTACCGCCGTGCGTGCCGAGCAGGTGCGCCGCTCGAGGGCCGCGTCCAGCGCGTTCATCACGAGCAAGCCGATGGTGCCCTGCGTCTGCGCACCGCACCAGTCCAGTGGCACCGGCGGCACGACAGATGCCGCGATCTCGTTCTTCACCAGCAGGTTTCCCACCTGCGGACCGTTGCCGTGGGTCAGGACCACCTCGGCGCCCGCTGCCACGAGGTCCGCCACGGCCTCCATCGCGCCGGTCACGGCACGGCGCTGGTCCTCGGGCCGGGCACTTCCGTCCGGCGCGGTCATGGCATTGCCACCGAGGGCGATGAGGACCCGCATGTCAGTCCTCGGCCAGCCACGCGCGGATGGCGGGTCCGTGCTGGTCGAGAACGGGGGGTGCGTCGTGGCCGGCCCGTCCACCTTCGTCGAAGCGCAGCGGTGGACCGGGCAGAGTGATCCGCCCGAGCGTGGCGTGCTCGACGTCGATCAGCAGGCCCTGCGAGCGGGTCTGCTCCCAGCCGTAGACCTCAGCGAGATCCCGTACTTTTCCGGCCGGGATGCCGATGGTGTCGAGCTCGGCGAGCAACTCCGCGCTGTCGTGCTGGCCGAATGCCTCGTCGACGGCGGCGATGACGGCGTCGCGATCGCCCACCCGATCGCTGTTTGTGGACCACTCCGGACGGTCCAGGCCGAACGCTGGGGCGAAGCGGCGCCACAGGCTCTCGCTGCCCACTGCGATCTGTACGGCGCCGTCGGCGGCGTGGAACAACCCGTACGGGCAGATCGCCGGATGGTGCCCGCCAGTGGCGTGTGGTACCTCGCCGGCGACGGTGTAGCTGGTGCCCTGGAACGCGTGCACGCCGACGATCGATGCGAGCAGGCTGGTACGCACGACGGTGCCGCGATCCGTGCGGTTGCGTTCGTGCAGCGCGGCTACGACGCCGTACGCCCCGTACATGCCGGCGAGCAGGTCGCCGATCGGGACACCGACACGGGTCGGCTCGTCGGCGGACGGGCCGGTGAGCGACATCAGGCCGGCTTCGCCCTGTGCGATCTGGTCGTAGCCGGCGCGCGTCCCCTCGGGTCCGTCATGGCCGAAGCCGCTGATCGCGAGCACGACCAGGCGCGGGTTGAGTTCGTGCAGGTGCTCCATCGAGAACCCGAGCCTTTCGAGCACGCCAGGTCGGAAGTTCTCGACGAGGACGTCGGCCTTTCTGATCAAGGCGGCGAGGGTGTCGCGGCCGTCGTCGCTCTTGAGGTCGAGCGCGATCGACTCCTTGTTCCGGTTGCAGGAAAGGAAGTAGGTGGACACCCCGTCGACGAACGGCGGGCCCCAGCCGCGGGTGTCGTCCCCGGCCGGCGACTCGACCTTGATGACGCGCGCACCGAGATCGCCGAGCATCATCGCCGCGTGCGGACCGGCCAGCGCCCGGGACAGGTCCACCACCACGACGTCCTCGAGCGCCCCGCCCGGGTTGAGTGACGGATCGCGGTGATCTCTGACGCCGAAATCGCGGTCACTCATTGCGGCGATCCGTCACTCGACTGCGCGGGACGTCATTCGGTGCCCTCACAGGACGTCGCAATCGGCGTGCGTCGCTCCGCCGGACAGGCGTGCGTAACCCGGACCGCGGTCGAAGAACGGCTCGTCACCGGTCCGGGCGGCGCGCCGATTGTCGCGCAGCCGCTCGCTCGCCTCGAGGTCCGCCCACGGGTCGTCGTCCGGCCCGCTGACGACGACGCCGTAGTCACTGCGCGCGGCTGCACGGGACACCTTCCCGCATCGGACGTCACGCACGACCGCCTCGATCTCGCGTTCGAGCGGGTCACCCCAGCCGCCGCCTCCGGTGGTTCGGATCCGGATCACCGTCCCGGCCGGCACGAACTCGGCGTCGACGAGGGCCTCCACGTCGTGTTCACGAGCGCCACCGGGGTCGATCGTCACCTGGAACGAGGAGCCGGCCTTGCCGCCGCGCACGCCCCAGCAGGCCAAGATGGAGCGGTCCGCGATCGACATGAAATGCGCGTCGCGCCGCATCCGGATGTGCTTCTCGTAACCGAGACCGCCGCGGAACCGCCCCGCGCCGCCGGAGTTCGTTGCCAGGCCGAGCCGTTCGACGATTAGCGGAAAGCGCGACTCGGTGAACTCGGTCGGCAGGTTGCGCGAGTCCGGGACCACGTGGATGGTGTCCTCGCCGTCGGCGTAGTAGCGCCCACCGGATCCGCCGCCGAGCACCTCGCGCATCAGATAAGGCTGCCCGTCGTCGTCGGTGCCGTAGACACCGGTATAGCGGATCGTCTCCTGATCGGCAGGCATCCGTCCGTCGACCGCCTTCGCCACCACACCCGCGAGGACGCCGAGCAGGCGCAGGATCACGAAGGTGCGCGCGTTGGTCGGCGCGGGGAAGACCGGCGTAAGCAGCGTTCCCGGAGGCGGGAAGCGCATCTCGATCAGGTCGACGACGCCCTCATTGACGTCGAGTTCGGCCATCCGTTCCGGCGACTCAGCAAGGTTGCGCAGAATCGGCGCCAGCCACTTCTTCAGGAAGTTCCCGTCGGCGTAGTCGCCGCAGTGATTGATCGGCCCCTTGGCCTGTGGCGCCGTGCCGGTGAAATCGATGATCAGCTTGGGTTCGTCCGGCGAGGACACCTTTGTCAGTGTGATCCGCTGTGTATGCAGCCTCGGTTCGTCGACGCCGTCGTGCTCGGCGTAGTCCTCCCACGTCCAGCTGCCTTCGGGGAGCTGCGACAGGATCTCGCGACGGTACGTCTCGGCGGTACGGGCGATGATCGCGTCAAAGCAGGCCTCGACTGTATCGCGGCCGTAGCGCTCGAACAGCTCGGCGAGCCGCCGCGTACCCATCAGGCAGGCGGAACATTCGGCGTCGAGATCGGCCGCGAGTGAATCGGGCATCCGCGAGTTACGGGTCATGATCGTCAGCGCCGCCTGGTTCGGGACGCCCTGATCCCACAGCTTGATCGGTGGCACCATCAGGCCCTCCTCGAAGACACTGGTGGCGTGGCTGGGCATCGATCCCGGCACCGAGCCGCCGATGTCGTCGTGATGCCCGAACGCCTGCACGAACCCGACGACGTCGGCGCCGTCGAACACCGGGACGGTGACGCAGAGATCGGGCAGGTGCCCGATGCCGCCCTCGGATCGATAGACGTCGTTGTGGAAGAACACGTCGCCCACCCGCATGGTCTCGAGCGGGAAGTCGCGCGCGACGGGGTGGACGAGCGCGCTGTATGACCGGCCGGTGAGCTTGCGCAGCAGCCGATCGTGGATGCCGGCGCGGAAGTCGTGCGCGTCGCGGATCATCGGGGAACGCGACGTCCGCCCGATCGCGGTCTCGACCTCCAGTTCGATGGAGGCCAGGCTGCCGGTGACGATCTCGAGCAGCACCGGGTCGACATCGGTGGTGCTGCTGAGCGTCGTCATCAGCCTGTCACCCGCCGCTTGTCGATCCTGTCTTCCCCGGCCGCCGTCGGTTGGACGGGCCGAAACCGACTCCCGGGGAAAACAGGCCGCGTCATCTGGTGACCACCAGGTTTCCGTAGCGATCCGCGCGGGCGGCGAACCCGGGATGGATCGGCACGGTCGAGCCGTACTCCTCGACGATCGCCGGACCTCGGACCAGCTCGCCCGGCGCAAGGTGCTCGCGAGCGAACAGCTCGGCATCGCGGTACTCGTCGTCGAAGCAGACCAGCCGGGTGCCGGTGCGTGCTTCGCCGCCGGTTGCGGCTGCCTCTCGCAGGGCGGGACGGTGCAACGGCCCGATGCCCGACACCCGCAGATTCACCCACTCGACCTGCTGCGCCGGGTTGCCGCGGAAGTCGTAGCCGTAGAGCGCGCGGTGAGCGTCGTGGAAGGCATCGGCGACTTCGTCCGCCCGCTTCTCGTCGAGCGCGTCGTCGGGCACCGGGACGCGGACCTCGAAGGCCTGCCCGAAGTAGCGCAGGTCCGCGGTGCGCGCGAAGCGCTGCTGCCCGTCTGCGAAGCCCTCCTTCGCCAGCGCTTCGTGAGCCTGGGCCCGCAGCCCGGCGAAGACCGCCTCCGCTTCGTCCGGGTCGAGCTCGGCGTGCCTGCGGACGGCCGTGCGCACGTAGTCGTTCTTCACGTCCACGGTCAGCAGCCCGAAGGCGCTGACCGTGCCGGGGTTCGGAGGCACGAGCACGGTGCGCAGGCCGAGGATGTCCATCAGCCGGCACAGCAGCAGGGACCCGGATCCGCCGAACGTGGTCAGGGTGAACTCGCGCACGTCGAGGCCGCGCTTGACGGTGATCTGGCGCAGCGCGTTCGCCTGACTCCACGCCGATACCTCGAGGATGCCGAGGGCGCACGCCTGCGCGCTGATGCCGAGCGTGGTGGCAAGCGCCTCGACGCCGGCTCTCGCGGCGGCGAGATCGAGTGGCACTTCACCGCCGAGCAGGTGTGGAGGGATGCGTCCCAGCACGAGGTGTGCGTCGGTGATCGTCACGTCCACGCCGCCCTTGGCGTAGCACAGTGGACCGGGGTCGGCGCCGGCCGACCGCGGCCCGACCTTCAGCGCGCCTTCCGGAGAGACCCAGGCGATCGAGCCACCGCCCGCCCCGACGGTGACCACGTCGATCATCGGGATCTTAGACGGGTACGCGCCGATACTGCCTTCGGTGGTGAGGGTCGGCTCACCGTCCAGGACTACCGACACGTCGGTGGACGTGCCGCCGCCGTCGCAGGTGAGCACCCGGTCGAATCCGGCAGCCTTCGCGATGAGCGCGGCGCCCAGGGCGCCCGCCGCCGGCCCGCTGAGCACGGTGGTGATCGGCTGGTGCACCACCTCGTCCGCAGACAACACCCCGCCGTTGGACTTCATCACGTAGAACGCTAGATCGCGGCCCGAGAACTCCCGCAGCCGCTCGGCGATGCTGCGAACGTACCGGCCGACCCGGGGCTTTACGGCTGCGTCGACCAGCGTCGTCATCGAGCGTTCGTACTCGCGGTACTCGCGCAGCACCTGGCTGGAGATCGAGACGACGGCGTCGGGGTGTTCTCGTGCGAGGACGGCGCGCATCCGTTCCTCGTGCTCCGGGTTCGCGTAGGAGTGCAGGAAGCAGACGCCGATCGTGTCGATGCCGTTGTTCTCGAACCAGCGCGCCACCCGGGTCGCCTGCGCGTCGTCGAATGAGCGGATTACGGCGCCGGTGTGGTCCAGACGTCCGCGGACCGTCTTGACGAGGTCGGCGGGGACGATGCGGTCCGGCTTGACCCAGAAGTAGGAGTTGCCGTAGCCATCCGGCACCGACTGGCGGGCGATTTCGAGGACGAACTCGTATCCCTCGGTGGTGATGAAGCCGAGCCGTCCGACTTTGCCTTCCAGCAGCTGGTTGGTGGCGACGGTCGTGCCGTGGCTGACCGCGGAGATCGCGTCGGCGTTCGCGCCGAGCTGGTCGAGAATCTTGCGGACGCCCGCGAGGAAGCCTTCCGCCGGATCGGCGGGCGTCGACGGCGTCTTGGTCGTGGCGATCGCAGCGGTGGTCTCGTCGAAGGCGACCACGTCGGTGAACGTACCGCCGGTGTCGACGCCGATCCGGATGTGGCTGCCCGCCATGCGATCGAGTCAACTGGCAGCTCTCGTTCGATGTCCCTGGCAATTCTTGCCGAGGTTTGGCGCACATCGTGGCGCGAGGGGAATAGCCTGAGTCGACCGGATTGTGGTGCGTTGGGCGGGCTGTGGTGCGGCCGTGGGCGAGAAAGGTCCGGTGCACGATGCGCCGGCGCCGCTCGGTGCGGTGCATGGCCGGGCGCGTGGGGAAATGCATGGTGAATACGTCGTGGCCACTCGTCCCGCTGCCAATTCCTGCCGTCGCGATTCGCGACGCAGAGCTTCGCTTCTTGGCCCACGGCTTCGAGAAGTGGACGGCGACCGGGATGGCAGGGTCGAGCGCTCAGAACGGGGGAGCTTCGTCGTCGCTGCGGCTTTTCGAGTTCAGCCAGACCGCAAGCCAGCAGCCGGCCAAGCACGGGTCAAACTATTCGTCGCTGCGCCTTTCAAGTACAGCGAGGTTGCAAGCAGCCGGCAGAACGAGCCGACTGGCAGCCGATGTCATTCGAGAGCACCCGCTCGTAGACGTACATGACCGGCCCGTCGGGTCGTCCTTCGTGATTGCTGAACCCGAGGCTCTCGTAGAG
>JALZAI010000241.1 GCA_030948475.1 Actinomycetota bacterium | reverse complement strand
CACCGGAACTGAGCAACTCGAAGGAGCGGGCGAGGGAGAGCAGGTTCAGCGTCGGGTCGGTGAGCAGCGAGGAGCTGACTGCGTAGAGCAGCCGATGCAGCTTGAACGGGTTCAGTAGTTCGCCGGCCGAGGCGATCTTGCCGAATGCCGCGCCAAGAAAGTACTGCTGGCGCTTGATCCGGTCCAGGTCGCCGTGCGGCAGGCCGTGCCGTTGCCGGACGAAGGCCAGCGCCTGCTTGCCCTGGATGGTCGACACTCCCCTGGGCAGGTCGATGCCGGAGTAGCCGCTGCCGTAGCGGTCGCGGTCGGTCGTGGCGTTCTGCGCGTGCTTGAGGCAGACGGTGACGCCCCCGATCGCCTCGCTGATCCGGTAAAAGCCGAGCAGGTTGATCTGCAGGTAGTGGTCGATGTGCAGTCCGGTGAGCCTGGACACGGTACGCAAGGTCATGGCGATGCCGTCGCTCTGCGCCGTCCGATCCCTCTCGTGGCGGCCCTTTGCGGGGTAGTAGCCGTCGCCGTAGGCGGAGTTCAGCTTTCCCTTGCCGTGACCCGGGATGCCCACCCAGGAATCGCGCGGGAAGGAGATGATCGACGGCTTCCCGCCGTTGGGTGGCAGGTGCAGGATCATCATCGTGTCGGTGTTGACCGTGCCGTTGTCGTGGCCGGTCCGCAGCGCGGTCTGTTCGGCGCGGGTGGCGCCGGCCCGGCTGTCGCTGCCGACGATCAGGATGTTCTGCGCGCTCCCGTCGAGGTCGGTCTCGCCCGCGGCGAGTGCGGGCACGCTCGCACCATGCGGGACGCCGGCGGTGAAGTTCTGGTACGTCGCCCACGCGTAGCCGCTAACGATCAGGAGCAAGAGCCCCAGCACGGCGAACGTTGCTCGGGTGGCCAGCCGGACTCGGGACATGATGCTGGCCAGGCTAATCGCGCGGTACCGGGTTTCCGGGCGGTTCGCACCGGCGTGCCGCCGGACACTTGCACCGGACCTTGAAGTGTCGCGCGCGCCTGCCGATCGAGAGGATAGCCTGCGTGCGCGCCCGGCGTGTCGTCGCAGTGACCGAGATGAGTTGTGTTATGAGCCGCCCCTTCGCATTGCCGCCGTGCCGCACGACGGCTGTGGGCACCGTGACCGCTCTGCTGGCTGGGTGGGGTTGCCTGCTGGTCGCGACCGCGGCCCCGGCCGCAGCGAGCGAATGGGGCACGCCCGGCGCCGCGGGTTACTTCGCCGTCCACGGCAGCGGCAACGGGCACGGCCACGGGATGAGCCAGTACGGCGCCCAGGGCGCCGCGATCGCCGGCCGAACCACGGCGCAGATCCTGGCCTTCTACTACCCGGGCACCGCGCTCAGCACGCTCGCACCAAGCACCGTCCGGGTGCGGCTGTCGGGTGCGGCATCCGACACGACGGTGTTCGCGGGCGGGAGACTGACCGTGACGAAGTACGGCGCCCTGCCCGCGTCCGGCTACTCGCAGTTCCGGCTCTCCCCGTACGGCGGCGGGCTCGCGCTCGCCGGCAGGCGCGGCAGTTCGTGGCGAGCCCTGGCCAAGGATCTTCCGGCGCGCGCGGACTTCTCCAGCTCGGCCGGCTGGGTGCAGGCGCTGCTCTCCGACGGCTCGTCCACCCGCTACCGCGGGAGCGTCGGCGCCCTGCGCAGCGGCTCGGGTGAGTACACCATCAACCGGGTCGGACTCGACGGTTACACCGAGGGCGTCGTCCCGCGCGAGATGCCCGCGTCGTGGCGCGCTGCCGCTGTCGGGGCGCAGGCCGTCGCGGCCCGCACCTATGCGCGCAACGCCGTCGAGAGCGGTTCCGGCGCCTACGACATCTGCGACACGACCAGCTGCCAGGTGTACGGCGGCATGGCGCACTACAGCTCCGGCGGCTCGCTGCAGTGGACCGACGACCCGGCCGCAATAGTCGGCAACGAGAGCAGGGTGCTGACTTACCACGGCAGCACGATCTTCGCGCAGTTCTCGGCCTCCGACGGCGGCGCGACCGTCGACGGTGGTCAGTCCTACCTGCTCGGCAAGCCCGACCCGTACGACGGCACCGCGTCCGGCGATCCGTACCTGAACTGGTCGGATGCCGCATCGGCGTCGCACATCGCCGGCTACTACGGCCTGAAGAGCGTCACTTCGATCGAGATCACCCGGCGCGACGGCAACGGCCCGTGGGGCGGCCGTGTCCTCGCGGCGAGCGTGCACGGCACGAACTACTCCGGGTCGTCGGTCGGCGTCGCCAGCACCGGGTACAGCCTCGCTTCGGCGCTGGGCCTGATGACGCCGCTGTTCCACTTCGACTATCAGCAGCCGCTACCTAGCGCCCCCCGCTCGGTGACGACGACGGTGAACAACGCGTCCGCCGTCGTCCGCTGGGAGCAGCCGGCCAACGCGTCGAGCGCGACGATCACCGGCTATGTGCTGCACTGGGGCTTGGGACACGAGCTTCGCGTTGCGGCCAGCGCCCGCTCGGCGTTTGTGACGCCGCTCTACCTCCGGACCTCGCAGCGGATCTGGGTCCAGGCCGTCAATGCGCGCGGCGCCGGGCCGGAGTCGGTGGTGCGGGCGCACGGCACCCCGACTCTGCACGGCATCGTCTCGTTGCCCCGCGCACGCCTTTTCGACAGCCGCGCGTTGCACCGGAGCGTCGACGCGGCGCACCCGTTCTGGTACGACCTGGCCGGACAGGGCGACCTGCCCGCCACCGGGCTGCGTTCGGTGCAGCTGACGGTCACCGTGCTGAACCCGACCGCGTCCGGGCGGGTGTCGATCTACACGAAGTACGCGCCGTCCCAGCGTGACGCGGTGATCCAGTACCAGAAGGGCAAGCCGACGACCGCAACCGTGTCCGTCCAGCTGCAGCCGTCCACGACGCTGCGCTTCGTCCCCAGTGCCGGCTCGATCGGCTTGCTCGCCGACCAGCAGAGCTACTCGACGTGGAACAGCCCGCGCGTGCGGGCCGTCGCTCCGACCCTGGCCGGGACGGTGTGGCGAGTCGCGCAGGACGATTCGGCCACCGGCTCGTCGCAATATCGGGGCTCGACCGTCTCGTTGGCCGGCGCGCCGGGCGTGACCGCCGACACCACGGCGGTGCTGGTCAGCCTGGAGAGCTGGACGCACGGCTCGACGGCGGTCACCCGCATCTGGCCGGACGGGCTGGCGCGCCCCTGGATAGTCGACGCGTCGGTGGGCTCGGGGCCGAACGTGAACACAGTGCTCGTGCCGCTGCCCGCCTCGCAGCGGCTGCGGCTCTCCTCGAGCGCCTCCGACAGCGGTGCGCGAGTGACGCTGCTCGGCGTGGTCGGCAACGGCGGCGGCCTGCTGGAGACATATCCGAGTAGCGTGCTCGCCACCGGGTTGACGGTCGGGACGAGCGTCCGCACGCAGCAGCTCGCCGGCATCGCCCAGGTGCCCTGGCACGGGACGAGTGCGGTGTACCTGCAGATCACGGTGAGCTCGCCTGGACACGCCGGCAAGCTCTATGCCTGGCCCTCGGGCACCGCTCGTCCCGCGGCCGCGGTGATCGCGTTCGGCGTATCCGGGAACCACACTGCAACGGCCCTGGTGAAGCTCGGCGCCGGCCAGTCGGTGAACCTGTCCAGCACGGTCAACGCGGCGCTGGTGACGATCGCGTCGTTCGGGTACCTGACTACGAGCTGAGCCGGTCGACAGGATGTGGCACGCTTTGCCGGATGAACGGGACGGACGCGGTGATCCTGGTCGGTGGCATCGGCACCCGGCTGCGGCCATTGACGCTGTCCGCGCCCAAGCCGATGTTGCCTACCGCCGGCGTCCCGTTCCTCACGCACCTGGTAACCCGGATCCGCGACGCCGGCGTGCCGCACATCGTGCTCGGGACGTCCTACCGGGCCGAGGTCTTCGAGGAACACTTCGGTGACGGCTCGGCCCTGGGGGTCGAGCTGGAGTACCTAGTCGAGACCGAGCCGCTCGGCACCGGGGGCGGCATCCGCAACGTGGCCCCGGCACTTCGCGGTGACACCGTCCTCATCTTCAACGGCGACGTGCTTTCCGGTGTCGACCTGCGTGCGCTACTGGCGACGCATCGGCGCGCGGAGGCGGACGTGACGCTCTATCTGACCAAGGTGCCGGACCCGCGCGCGTTCGGCTGCGTCCCGACCGACCCCGACGGACGGGTGACTGCGTTCCTCGAGAAGGATCCGAATCCGGTCACTGACCAGATCAATGCGGGAACCTACGTCTTCGCCCGCTCGGTACTCGACGCGATTCCCTCGGAACGCCCTGTGTCGGTGGAGCGTGAGACGTTCCCCGGATTGCTCGCGTCCGGCGCTCTGGTCGTCGGGCACGTCGCCGACGCGTACTGGCGCGATCTCGGCACGCCGGCCGACTTCATCGCCGGTTCCGCCGACCTGGTGCGCGGGCTGGCACCGTCCTCGGCGCTGCCCGGCCCGATCGGCGAGGCGCTCGTGCTGGCGGGCGCGTCCGTCGACCCGTTCGCGTCCGTGCTCGGCGGAACGACCGTGGGTGCCGGCTGCTCGGTGGGTGCGTCGGCCGTCCTGGACGGGGCGGCGCTCTTCGACGGTGCGCGGGTCGACTCGGGCGCTGTCGTGCGGCGTTCGGTGCTCGGCTTCGGTGCCGTCGTCGGCGAGGGCGCGGTCCTCGAGGACACCGTGATCGGCGACCGGGCGTCGATCGGCGCACGGGTCGAACTGCGCGCCGGGGCCCGGGTCTGGCCGGACGCGGTACTCGCGGACGGTTCGGTGCGGTTCTCCTCGGACCTGTGAGCGTGCTCGAGCGAACCTGGGACGCGGGCCGTCCGGTCGATGTCGTCACGACGCTCGCGCCGCTGCACCGTGGGGCGGGCGATCCGGCGCACCGGGTGGACGCGTCCCGCACCTTCTGGTCGGCCTGCGCGACACCCGCTGGGGACGAGACGCTTGCGGTGTCGGCAATCCGTGGAGTCGTGTCGGCCCGAGCCTGGGGCGACGCGGCAGGATGGTTGCTGGACGCCGTCCCGGGCCTGCTCGGTGCCAGCGACGACTGGTCGGAGCTGGACGTGTCCGGCGTACCACGGTTGCACGAGGTGTTGCGGCGCTCCGCCGGCATGCGACTGCCTCGCACCGGCCTGGTGCTGGACTCGCTCGTCCCGGCCGTCCTCGAACAGAAGGTGACCGGGACCGAGGCGCGACGTTCTTGGCGGCTGCTCTGCTACCGGTTCGGGACGCCGGCGCCCGGGCCGGTGCCGCTGCGCATCCCGCCGTCCCCGGGTGCCCTGCTCGACCTGCCGAGCTGGGCGTGGCACCGGCTCGGGGTCGATCTCGCGCGGCAACGGGCTATCCGGGCCGCGGCATCGGTGGCCGGGCGAATGGAGGAGTGCGTTGCGATGTCGCCGGCCGACGCGCTGGTCCGACTGCGGGTCGTGCCGGGCATCGGGGCGTGGACCGCCGCGGAGACCGCGCAGCGCGCTCTGGGCCACCCGGACGCGATCAGCGTAGGGGACTTCCACCTGGCCAACTGGGTGGTGCACTTCCTGACCGGACGCGCGCGTGGCAGTGACGCGCAGATGCTCGAGTTGCTGTCGCCGTGGGCGGGTCAGCGCCAGCGAGTGGTTCGGCTGATCGAGCTTTCCGGGGAGGGTGCCCCGCGCTTCGGGCCGCGGTTCGCGCCCCGCGACATCCGCGCGATCTAGGGGTACGCAGCCAGCACCGCGTCCGAGAGCGCAGGCCAGGCCGCTGCGGCCCACGGGCCGAAGTCGCGGTCGGTCAAGGCGACCAGACCGACGCCGGCCCGCGGGTCCACCCAGAGCATCGTCCCGCTCTGCCCGAAGTGCCCGTAGCTGGCTGGCGAGTTTTGCGAACCGGTCCAGTGCGGCGACTTGTGCCCGCGGATCTCGAAGCCCAGCCCCCAGTCGTTGGGATCCTGGCCGCCGTAGCCGGGCAGCACCCCCCGCAGCCCCGGATACTGCACCGAGCGCGCATCGGCAATTGTCGCCGGCGCCAACAGCCTGCTGGGCGCGAGCAACTCCTGCACCACCCGGGCGAGGTCGTCCACGCTGGAGACACCATCGCGAGCCGGCGAGCCGGGCAAGGCCGTCGCGGTCAGCGTGAGCGGGCGCACCACCGCCTCGTCAAGGTAGGCCGGGAACGAGATCCCGGTGGCCTCCTCGACGAGTCCGGCCGCCATCTCGATGCCGACGTTGGAGTACACCCGCCGTGTGGCCGGCGGGAAGGATTTCATCGGCCGCTCCGGCGCCAGTCCGGATGCGTGCGCGAGCAGGTGCCGCAGCGTGGCTCCCGGGATGAGGGACTCGTCGGCCGCGTCGTCCAGAAAGACCGCTTCCTCCTCGACTGCGACGAGAATCGCCAGCGCTGCCAGGGGTTTCGTGACCGACGCGAGGGCAAGTCGCTGCCCGGTCGGCCCGTGCGCCGCGATGATGCCGTCCGCCGTCACGACTGCGGCGGCAGCTGTGGCTACCGGCCACTGCTCGATCGCGGCAAGGGCGTGGATCACCAAAGATCGTTCACCGGTCTAGGCGCTGGCGCGCTGCCTCGACCAGGCGCGGCAGGTCCGCCGCAGCGCCGTCCGGGAGGCGCTCCCACGGGAACCAGCGCAGGTCCAGCGACTCGTGGCTGCGCACCGGCTCGGCGCCCTCCGGCGCGACGGCGACGTAGCGCACATCGAAGTGACGCGTGGGCACGCCGAGCGAGCAGGTGATCGGATGCACGTCCAGGCCAAGCGGCGTCGGGTCGAAGGACAGCGAGCCGATGCCGCTCTCCTCGCGCGCCTCGCGGGCGGCCGCGTCCACCAAGCTGTTGTCGCCCGGCTCGCAGTGTCCGCCCACCTGGAGCCACGCACCCGCGCGCGGGTGCAGCGTCAGCAGCACCGCCCGCCGGCACGGGTCGATCACCAGGGCACTTGCGGTCAGGTGGCCCGGGGCGCAGGAGCGCCACATGGCGTCCGGACGGGCTGCGAGAAAGCCCAGAAACGCCTGCTGCACCGCCTCGTCCACGTCGTTGCCCGTCATTGCCGAGACCACGTCGACGGCGTCGGCGTGCAGGGGCGGCGCGACGTCGGTGGCCCAGCCGACGTCCTCACGGCCGACCGCCATCGCCTCGGCCGTCCCCAGCCGGAACAGGTCGTCGGCAGCGCCGCGGAGCAGCAATCGGCTGCCCAATCCGTCGTCGTCGAGCTTGCCGTCGCGGGCGAATCCACGCACCACCGCCACCGGGACGCCGCCGAGCTTGCCCTTCACCAGATCCGCAGCGGCCGCCAGCTCGTCGGCAACGGCCACCTGGGTGACAGTGAGAACGTTGCCGTAGAGGTCGGCGCGCCCGCGCGCGTCGGTCAGCGCGGTCAGCCCGGCGACCCCGATCGCGGTATCGGTGATGCCCGCGCGCCAGGGCCGTCCCATCGAATCACTGATCACAACGGCGACATCGACGGCGAGCTTGTCCCGCAGGCTCTCGCGCAGCAGTTGGGCGGACGCGTCGGGGTCGACCGGCAGCAGCGCGATCTCGTTGCGCGCCACGTTGGACAGGTCGACGCCGGCCGCCGCGAGGACCAGCCCGTGCCGGGTCTCGACAATGCGCAACGGGCCCCGGGTGGCGACGAGGCGCACCGTCTCGGCGCTGATCGCCTCCTGCCGCGCCGCCTCCCGCACGTCCTCGTCGCTGCTGTCGAGCACCACGAGGCGCCCCTCGACCTTCGACACGGCCTTGGACGTGACGACGACGACGTCGCCGTCCGCGAGCTGCGGGGCGTGCTGGGCGATCAGGGCGGCGAGATCGTCACCAGGGCGTAGCTCGCCGATGCCGGACACCGGGAGGATCTCGATGTGCTCGGACGCGTGGTCGCTGCTCATTTAGCGAGCTCCAGCGCGGCATGAACCATTGCCGCGGTCGCGTCGTCGTCGGACATCAACAGGGGGACGGCGCGGACCATGACGCCAGGCACGTCCGCACGGTCCGTGTCGTGGATCAGCCAGCCGTCGAGCAGGCCGCCCTCGTTGCGCGCGCCGTAGTGCCGGCCGACGCCCTCGGCGCTGACCTCGACTCCGATCGCCTGCAGGCAGGCGTCGGCCATGCCGCGCACCGGCGCCCCGCCGATAATCGGCGCCAACCCGACGACCGGCGCCGGACCGTTCCCAACTGCGTCCCGAATCCCGGGCACACCCAGGATCGTCCCGATCGACACCACCGGATTGCTCGGCGCGACCAGGACGGCGTCCGCGCTCGCGATCGCGTCCAGCACCCCGGGTGCGGGCGCAGCCTCGTCCACCCCTACCTGGACGAACGCACGCGGCGCAGGGGCGGCGCGGTGCCGGATCCACCACTCCTGGAAGTGGAAGGCGCGCCGTTCGCCGTCAAGGTCGACGACGACGTGCGTTTCGCAGCGATCGTCGCTCATGGGCAGCAGCCGAACGCCGGGCCGCCACCGCTCACAGAGCGCGGCCGTCACCTGGCTGAGCGGGTAGCCGGCGTCGAGCATCCGGGTACGGACGAGGTGGGTCGCGATGTCGAGGTCGCCGAGCCCGAACCACTTCGGCTCGGCGCCGTACTGGTCCAGTTCGCCCCTGATCCGCCAGGTCTCGTCGCGTCGTCCCCAGCCGCGTTCGTGGTCGTGCGCCTCGCCGAGGGTGTACATCACCGAGTCGAGATCCGGGCAGATGCGCAGGCCGTGCAGGGTCACGTCGTCGCCGGTGTTGACGATCGCGGTGAGCTCGTCGGACGGACACGCCGCGCGCACGCCGCGCAGGAAACGGGCCCCGCCGACGCCGCCGGCCAAGACGGTGATTCGCACCTTTCGAACCTAACCGATCCGCTCGCACCGTGGCGCGGCCCGAGAGTGCGCCTTTCGCGCGCGCAGCAGGGCCCCGACCTCGTGCATGTTCAGTTCCTGTGCGCCGAGCGCGACGGCCTGCGCCCGCAGGTGCGCGGGCAGATCGTGATGCCAGCGCCACGGATGGTCCTGGAAGAAGCGGCGCGGGATGCCGAGTTGGTCGGCCATCGCGTGCAGCTCGTCGCGCGTGTCGGCAAGCAGGTGGCAGAACTCGGTGAACCGCAGGCCCGCGCGAGGGTAGGAGCGCACCGCGTCCACGTAGCAGGCCACGTCCTCGACCGTAGTGCCGCACCGATCAACATCGACGAGCACGTCCTCGCCGCCGCGCGAGACCGGGCGCGAGAGCGCGGGTGGGGCGCCGACGAGGGTCTGGCACTCGTATCTGCGGCTGGTAACAAACCCCAAGGTCGCCTCCCCCTCCGCGTCGATCGCAGCCGCGTTTGCGTTTATCGCATCCATTCGCGCCCAGCCGGGTTGTC